>JALRKF010000109.1 GCA_023254905.1 Crocinitomicaceae bacterium
TCTTCTTCGTCGTCCTCCAGGTCGTGAGGCATACCCAGGAGATGTATTTTACCTACACTCAAGACTACTTGAGCGTGCAGCGAAAGTGATAGCTGATGATAATATCGCAGCACAAATGAACGATCTTCCTGAATCTTTGAAAGGAAAAGTTAAAGGAGGAGGGTCATTGACTGCACTTCCGATTATTGAAACACAAGCAGGTGACGTATCTGCGTATATTCCAACAAACGTGATCTCGATCACAGACGGACAGATTTTCTTGGAGTCTGATTTATTCAACTCGGGTATCCGTCCAGCAATCAACGTAGGTATCTCTGTATCTCGTGTAGGAGGTTCAGCGCAGATCAAACCGATGAAGAAAGTAGCAGGTACATTGAAACTTGACCAAGCGCAGTATCGTGAGCTTGAAGCTTTTGCTAAGTTCGGTTCAGATCTTGATGCTGCTACAAAATCAGTACTTGATAAAGGTGCGCGTAACGTGGAGATTCTAAAGCAAAGAGAGGGAGATCCATTCCCGGTAGAGAAGCAAATCGCTATCATCTACGTTGGTACAAAAGGAATGATTCAGAACGTACCTGTAGATAAAGTGAAGGAGTTCGAAAATGAATACCTTGACTACTTGATGGCTAAGCACGCTGATACAATGAACGCTTTGGCTTCTGGAAAGTATTCAGATGCTGAAACTACTGTATTGGAAACTGTAGCTAAAGAGATCGCTGCGAAGTACTAAAGAATAATTTTGACTTGGTTAAAAGCCAAGTATTAATGATAACAAAATAGAAGATGGCGAATCTTAAGGAGATTAAAAACAGAATAACTTCGATTGCTTCTACAATGCAGATAACATCAGCTATGAAAATGGTGTCTGCTGCCAAATTGAAGAGAGCTCAAGATGCGATTACGCAAATGAGACCTTATTCAGAGAAGCTTCAAGAGATCCTTGTTAATCTAAGTGCTACACTTGACTTATCGGAAAATGCTTTCTCTGATCAGAGAGATGTTAAGAAAGTCTATATCATAGCGGTAACATCGAATAGAGGATTGTGTGGTGGATTCAATAACAACATTGTAAAGCGTGTGAACTCCTTGCTTGCTGGTGATTATGCAGCTTATGAAACAAAAGTAATTGCTGTAGGGAAGAAAGCTAACGATACTTTCAAAAGAACTGAGAGTAATTTTCGTCCCGACGGTATTGGTGCTGCAGAAGACATGTTTAATGATCTAACATTCGAACGTTCTTCCGACATGGCGCAATTTCTTATGGATGAATTCGCTGCTGGGAATGTAGACAAGGTTGTTGTTGTCTACAACCAATTTAAAAATGCTGCTGTTCAAGAGGTGCAAGCAGAGCAATTTTTACCGATAGTTAATCCTGAATCATCTCAAGAGTCAAGCTCTGGTGATTATATTTTTGAGCCGAATAAATCGGAAATTGTTGAAGATATCATTCCGAAATCATTGAAGATCCAGTTGTTTAAAGCTTTTCTTGACTCTCATGCTTCTGAGCATGGAGCGCGTATGACAGCAATGCATAAGGCTACGGATAATGCATCAGAATTGAAACGTACCCTTACACTTGAATACAATAAAGCTAGACAGGCTGCGATTACAAATGAGATTTTGGAAATCGTTGGTGGTGCAGAAGCTTTGAATGGATAGAAAAATTTCAAATTAAGATAAGCCTTCCTATTTTAGGGAGGCTTTTTTGTATGTACGAACTATTGTTTTTCATATCGTTACTTTTCATAGCTTTCTTTTATTCCTCTGTTGGTCATGGAGGTGCTAGTGGATATTTGGCTCTCATGGCCTTGTTTTCATTTTTACCAGAGGAAATCAGACCAACAGCTTTAGTACTCAATCTTGTCGTAGCAGGAATATCCTTTATGTTATTCGCCAGGAGAGGCTACTTTCAATGGAAGTTATTTCTACCTTTCGCAATTTTATCTGTACCTGCATCTTTTCTCGGTGGAATGCTGAATATTGATCCGAAGTGGTACAAAATCATTTTAGGAGTATTCTTATTGTTTGCAACCTCAAGGATGTTGGGTTTATACAAAATAGAGGAGGTAAAAAAAGAGAGGGAAATCGCAGTTTCCTTGGGTTTAATGATCGGAGCTTGTATCGGATTTTTTTCGGGTTTGATTGGCATAGGTGGAGGTATAATTCTTAGTCCTATCATTCTTTTACTTGGATGGGGTGATGCCAAAGAGGCAGCAGCATCATCTGCACTTTTTATTTGGGTTAATTCAATTGCGGGGTTAATGGGGCAATGGAATAATGGGATGACCCTCAATGATCAATTGTGGTGGTTTATTCTAATCGCTATTGTTGGAGGTTTTTTCGGCTCATTTATGGGCAGTAGATTTTTGAATAATGAAAAGTTGCGATTTATTTTGGCTGCAATTTTGATTTTATCCAGTTTGAAACTATTTTTTATTAAAGCTTCCTTTTTATTAATCAATTAAAAAATTATTATCTTCCTTAATAACTTACTACTAATATGTTAAGCAAGTCAATTTTCTTTCTCACATTGTTTTTAGCAATGTCAGTGAGTGCGCAGAGCGTTATTTCTACTCAAGGGGATTCTTATTCAAATGGAAACGTAAGCATAGATTATACTATTGGTGAAATCATTATTGCTACTGAAACAGATGGGAGTAATGATGTCACTCAAGGCTTTCATCAGACCAATTGGAAATTCTTGGAAGTACTTGATTATGCCCCGGAGATGAGCATAGAGGTTTATCCGAATCCCATGGGATCAAATCTAAATGTGAAAATGGAGGATTTCACGAATGTTCAGTTCACTCTATACAATAATGAAGGTAAAGAGGTAATATGCAACAATCTTCATGAAAAATCCACGCTAATCAAGGTAAATGAATTACCTCATGGATCTTATACGCTTAGATTTAGAAACGAGAGTAGTGATCTAAAAATCTTCAAACTTATTAAACAATAATCATGAGAAAATTTATACTATCAACTTTGGCTGCAACTGCATTCGCTATATCGGTTTTGGCGCAGTCACCTCAGGGATTTAAGTATCAGGCGGTAATAAGAGATGCTGCTGGTAACATTTTAAATAATCAGGCTGTTGGAATGCAAATGACGATTCAGCAGGGGAGTATCGGTGGTACAACCATTTATCAGGAAACCTTTTCGGGCACAACGAATGCTTACGGTTTGATGAATTTGGAAATAGGTTCAGGTATAGTTATTAGTGGAGATTTTACTACGATTGATTGGTCTAATGGACCGTATTTTATAGAAACTGCGGTTGATGTAGCCGGTGGAACAAGTTATTCAGTAATGGGAACGAGTCAGCTTATGAGTGTGCCATATGCATTGCATGCGAACACCGCTGAAAATGTTGTAAATGATGCAGTCGATGATGCTGATAATGATCCAACTAATGAGATTGAGACATGGGCCACATTAAGCGGGATTCCGAACATGATTCTTACCATGCAAAATGGTGAACAATATGTAGGCGCAAGTGGGGGGCTAGAATTAGTAATAGTATCAGTAACATTTCCAACTTCGTTCAATGCTGTGCCTAGAGTCTTATGCACAGCAAATACAGAGGTAGGAACTATTTATGATGATTCATTTAATGTAACAATTAGACAGGTAACAACAACAGGATTTGAAATGATAGTCAATCGCGTAGATGGGAGTATTTGGGGTCAAAACTTGTCCGTGAATTGGATAGCATTTGAACCATAAATTGTGGATATTGTAGATCCACTCTTCGCATCATATCTAGCTCAAACCTGTGATCTTTCCATTATTATCGATGGTCATTCCTTCTGAAGCTGGCACTGCTGGAAGGCCAGGCATTCGCATCATTTTTCCTAGTATTGGTATTACGAATCCAGCACCAGCGGCAAATTCAAATTCACGTACGGTAATTCTGAAATGATCGGGCCTACCTAATAATTTGTCATTATCCGAGAATGATTTTTGTGTCTTTGCCATACATATTGGTAATGCGTTTAATCCTAGCTGATCGATCTTTGCGAGATCTGCCAAAGCTTGCTTAGAATAATCTACGCCGTCGGCACCATAGATCTCGCTTGCGATTGTCTCAATCTTATCCTTAACAGAGATGTTCCAATCGTACAATGACTCAAAATTATTCTTCCCGGATTCGATCTCGGAAACTACCGCTTCCGCCAGATCGGTCATTCCTTTTCCTCCATCAGCCCAACCTTTGGCAACTATGGCCTGAACCCCTAATTTTGCACACTTATTCTGAATTAGCTTCACCTCCTCATTTGTATCCGTAGGGAATGTATTGATGGCTACTACTGGATTTAACCCGAACTTCTTCACGTTCTCGATATGCTTCTCAAGATTTGCAAATCCAGCGGAGACACGTTCTGCGCTTGCAGTGTTATATTCATCTGCTGTTGCTCCACCATGGTGACGCAATGCGCGAATGGTTGCTACTACAACTACTGCTTCGGGCTTCAGCCCTCCTGAAACACACTTGATGTTTAGGAACTTTTCTGCGCCAAGATCAGCGCCAAATCCTGCTTCAGTTATTACATAATCTGAAACTGAAAGCCCTAATTTGGTAGCAAGGATTGTGTTAGTCCCTTGGGCAATATTTGCAAATGGTCCTCCGTGAATTATAGCAGGATTACCCTCCATTGTTTGAACGAGGTTTGGCTTCACCGCATCCTTCAATAGTATGGCCATTGCATTTTCTGCTTTGAGGTCTCTAGCATAAACTGGCTTCTTATCGAAGGTTTGCCCTATGTAAATGTTACCTAAACGACGTTTGAGATCTTCAAAGTCTTCTGCCATGCAGAGAATAGCCATAACCTCAGAGGCAGGGGTAATATTGAACCCGTCCTCTCGTGGGACACCATTTGCTGTCCCACCTAACCCTATCACGATGTCGCGGAGCGCGCGATCATTCATATCCATGACGCGTTTCCACGCTATGGTTCTCGGGTCAATGCCCAAGTTTTTGGTTTTACTTTGAATGTTATTATCAATTAGTGCTGAGAGCAAGTTATTTGACTTCTCAACGGCAGAAAAGTCGCCTGTAAAGTGAAGATTGATGTCCTCCATCGGAACAACTTGTGAGTATCCACCACCAGCAGCACCTCCTTTTATTCCGAATACTGGTCCCAGGGATGGCTCCCGAAGTACAACAGTAGTTTTCCTTCCGATTTTATTCATACCCTCTGTCAAACCAATAGACGTAGTTGTCTTCCCCTCTCCTGCTGGAGTTGGGGTCATAGCGGTTACCAGAATCAGATGATTTGATTTAATTTTATTCTCGTCGATCAATTTAAGTGGGAGCTTTGCTTTGTATTTTCCGTACATTTCAAGATCGTCCTCTTCAATGCACAACTTATTTGCAATATCTTTTATGTGAATCATTTCACATTGTTGTGCGATCTCTATATCGGTTAGGAATTTTTTTTTCATATCGGGAAGGTGCTATACTTAGTATATACCTACGAATGGATTGAGAATAAGTTATACCTTACATGGTTTCTTTTAACCACTTGTAAAATTCTCTGTGCCAAATCAAGCTATTTTGATAATCCAATACCCAATGATTTTCTTCAGGGAAATATAGCAATCTACTTTTCAGCCCTTTGAGCTGTGCTGCCTGAAATGCCTCCAATCCCTGTCCAATAGGTACTCTGAAATCAAGTCCACCTTGTATGATCATAATTGGGCTATTCCATTTTTCTACATGTTCAATGGGATTGAATATCGTGTATGCTTTTTGAGCATCTTTGTTCGTTTTGATCCAATATGGTCCACCAAGATCCCAGTTCACGAAGAATAGCTCTTCAGTTGTTCCGTACATACTTTTCCAATTGAAGATTCCATCGTGAGCGATGAAAGTTTTAAATCTACCCTCGTGCATCGTAGCAAGATAGAAAGCACTATATCCGCCATAACTTGCTCCAACGCATCCCAATCGGTTTTTATCTACGTATGATTCTTCAGATATTGCATCTATTGCGGAAAGATAATCCTGCATATTCAAACCTCCGTAATCTTTGCTGATCTGCTCGTTCCATTCAACACCGTATCCAGGCATACCTCTTCTGTTTGGCGCAACCACGATATAACCCTGGGAAGCCATCAGCTGGAAGTTCCATCGATAAGAGTAGAACTGTGAAAGTGCTCCTTGTGGTCCTCCTTGACAATACAAGAGTGTTGGGTATGTTTTTGTTGAATCGAAATCCGGCGGATAGATGACCCATGTTACCATATTTTTATTGTCTATGGTCTTGATCATTCGTTTCTCGATCTTACTCAAATGAATTCGGTTGTATATCTCATCATTAGCATGCGTAAGCTGCGCCATGGCTCCCTTTTTTAGGTCGACAGAGTATAGCTCACTTGCATGATTCATATCACCGCGTGATACGATCAATGTTCCTTTTGTTTGACCAACAATTCCGCGGATATCAAACATTCCATCAGTGATCTGGTAAGGCATTTGGATTTCTTTTCCTTTTGGAAGATCGATACCAAATAATTGCACCGTTCCATCTATCGGTGCCGTGAAGTAAATCCGTTTTGAATCTCCTGACCATAAGAAGCTATTCACAGTACCATCCCACTTTTCAGTAAGGTTGATTCGCTTTCCATCTAGGTCAATAATAATATCGTTCTTATCTGATTCGTATCCGTCTCTTTTCATTCGTAAGAATGCCAATATTCCCGTTGGAGAAAATGCCGGTTGTGTATCGTAGCCTACGTTGTCCGTTGTGAGATTGGTCGTTTGTCCAGTCGCGATATCGTATTTATAGATGTCTGTATTTGTACTTACAGTGTAATATTTTCCCGCTACCTTTTTAGTAACATACAAAACGCTTTTGCTATCTGGACTCCAGATGTAATCTTCATCACCACCGAAAGGTTTTGTCGGACAATCATGTGGCTCATCTATCATCAGATCGATAATTACTTTCTTATCTTTTGATGTGAGGATTACATGGTCATATTCACCGTCTTCCCAAGTGTCCCAGTGGCGATAGTTCAGATCATTGTAAATCATCATATTGGACTGGTTCAAATCTGGGTAATGATCTTTACCGAAAATATTCTGGATCTTCACAGATTTATGAGATAGAAAATAACTGCCATCCGGAGCTACATTTTTGTCTCGTAAATAGCTTCCGATATGTTTGATCTGAGTTGACTTACCACCTCCAATTGGCATGGTGTAGTATTTCGTCGTTCGGTTATTTGAATCGATATTGACCTTGGAAACGGAGTAAACGATGTTTTTCCCATCCTCAGTAATCCCATGTCCTGAAACGCGATTCAATGTGATGAGCTGTTCTGGCGTCATTACTTCTTTGATCTGCGCAAATGCAGAAATTGATAGCGCAATCGCAATAATCAACAGTAACTGTTTATTCATTTCCTTGAATTTGTTTTAAAGATAACGATCTTATTATTCCGATAAACCCCAAACACGGGAGAGCTCTTTTTTGGTCCCCTCTGTGATAACGGGATCATTTAAGATATCCTGAAGCAATACCTGATCATTGGACTTTTTATATATCAGACTAAAGATGTCATAGATACTTGCAGAGGAACCCTTTTCCTTGAGAATCATCGTATCTCCAGCTTTAACGGCTCCTTCTTTAAGTACACGACAATAAGTCCCGCAGTGACCTAGGGCAATAAAGTCTTTAATACCGGAATTGGAGTTCAGTCTAATATTAAGCTTGTAGCACGGCTCTCTATGTTCAGAGATTTGAACAATAGCCTCTCCCAGTTGAAAGGTATCTCCCACATTCAGAATTTTTTCGTCTAGACCTTCAACAGTAATGTTCTCTCCCAAAGCGCCAAATTTGGAAACGGTTTTGGGATATTTCTTTTTCCAGTATTCGTAGTGCTGAGCAGCATATAGATAACAAGCTTTGTTAACCCCTCCATGATATAATCGGTTGACAACGCTGTCCCCAACAACATCCTCAAATCCAAGTTGAATCATAGATGTTGGAGATTTAAAAATTCCGGTTTCAACTGTCTTATTTGCCCATTTTACTTTTGTTCGGGGCCCCTTATTGACCGAAATTACTTTCATCTTTAAAAGAGTTATTTGAGATAATTATAATATTCTTAAAAATATACAGAAAATGACCAATAGAGAATAAAAAAGGGGTTGATATTCAACCCCTTTTTTATTTATCTAACGAAAAGCATTAGTCTTTTGCATGCATGTTCAGAAGAGTTTTTATTTCGTCTAAATCTGCCTCAAGATTTTCTACTTTTTTCAACTCAGCTTTCAGTTCCACATTGTCTTGTTCAAGTGTGGAAATGGATGCTTTTAATAATTGAATTTCTTTATATAATGCTTGTGTTGCACTTATATTCAAGGTACTTAGGGCTTCGTAGTCCACAGTTCTAAAATCAGAAACTTCTCTACCGTAAACAAATACATCTCCCGAATAATCTAGATCCACACTGAAAGAAACATTATTTGCCTCAAGGACCTCAGCCATTTCAACGCGATCATTTTCCATGATGAGTTTTACTTTATCTCCTGGTTTTAAGTTGCTTTCAACTGAAACAACACCATTCGTCATTTCCGCAGTTTTGTATATGTCAGGGATTACTCCTTTGATTTGTTTAACTGCCTGCGGATAGACTTTTTCAATTTGCTGAGCAATCACTTTCTTTTGTTGAATGTCTCCTTTAGAAATTTTATCCTTGAAGGTGTAGTCTGTTATTTCTAATTGTAGCAATGTGTTCAAATCTTTATAACCATTACTCAAACCAACAACATCCTTGATTCTTGCATCAGAGAATGCATTAAATTCTTCAGCTGCTACGCGTCTTTGCGCCCAAATAGATACTTCTCCTCCACAATTTCCACAGTATCCGGTATTACCTCCACCTGAAAGATATCCATAACTAAAACCAACACCATAAGAGGATTCAACATGTAGTCTTCCGTTGGTTGGATTCGTCGTACCAATTCCAACACGGTTGTTTGTCATAAAAATCCCTGCAGCGTCTCCACCTGTTACGGTTTTAAGTACAATAGAATTGAAACCTTGTAGTAAAGGTCCGTCAAAAGAACCACCAAAATATCCTAAAACATGATTTCCATCCCCAGCACCTCTGAAACGTATTTGATTATCGTTCATTGCGAGATTCGTTCCATCATAATCAAGAGCCGTAGAACTAACAGACCAGTTACTTCCATTCCAATGAGGGATATTACCCGGGTCTGATCCATTTGGTAATAAACCATCAACTCCATCGGCACCTGCCGGTCCTGTTGATAGAGTTGCAGATAGAGGTCAGCAATGGAGAGATAATATAACTCCATTTCTAACAAGTCTTGGATTAAAAGTTTTTGATCCACTTAAAAAACCTATCGAAATAGGAGCCGAAAACGAAGAAGCGTTTCTTATTAAAAAAACCTTCAAAGAGTCAGGAGACTACGACTCTTTATCTCTGTTAATGAAAACAGTAAGAAATGTAGACCTTCGTTTAGTAGA
>JALRKF010000133.1 GCA_023254905.1 Crocinitomicaceae bacterium
ACCGTGCGGGCGATCCCCAATAATTGGGTGGAATATATGTGCAAAATGCTTTCGGATTTGATGCATCCTGCCAGTCTCGGGAAAAACATGAACATATGCATAACGCGAAGTTTTGTATCTACCGAAAGACTTGGTTATTTCCCATTTCTTATGAGTAGTATATATAGTTCTTGCCGATTGCGTTAAACCTTTGTCATTGACCAGTGCGTAATCTATCTTTCCGCTTTCATCTGTAAATCCTCTTACGATAGCATGGTATTCTTTTCGAACTTTTCCTTCATTGAATAAATTTTGCATTGAATGTAAAGTGTTCTTGTCAAATGTAAATAGCAAGACACCGCTAGTCTTTCGATCCAGTCGGTGAATCGGATGGACTTCTTTTCCTACAAAATCTCTGGTTTTTTGAAGTGCAAATTCAGTTGCATCTTTTGCTATTGAACTACGATGCACCAGTAATCCGGCAGGTTTGTTCACCGCAATCAAATGATCATCCTGAAAGAGAATTTCCACAATTACTTTTTACGTGCTACTAAAAGTCCGTCCCGAATAGGAAATAACACCTCTTGTACCCTATGATCCTCATGGATCAATTTGTTCAATTCCAAAAGTGTAAGAGTATCCTTGTCATTTGGCTTTACCTCTTTTATCACTTTTCCTGACCAAAGCACATTATCAAAAATTATATACCCTCCTGGCCGAACCTTATCAAAAACAATATTGTAATAGCTTATGTAGTTGGATTTATCGGCATCGATAAATACAATGTCAAATTCACGCTTCAAACTGGGGATTATCTCAATAGCATCTCCAATCAGAGGCTTTATCTTACCGGCATTACCACTCTTCTCAATGTAGTCAAGAACCATTTCCTTTAGTTCTTCATTTATATCGATCGTAACCAAATGTCCTCCTGCTTTCATTCCTTCAGCCAAACAGATAGCCGAATAGCCCGTGTAAGTTCCAATCTCTAGAATATCTAAAGGTTGAATCATATGAGATAACAAACTCAATACACGTCCTTGAAAATGCCCACTGAGCATTCGTGGTTTGAGCACATTCACATGTGTGTCACGGTTCAATTCCTTCAGAACAGATGGTTCATTTTCTGTGTGAGCACATACATATTTGTCCAATTCTTTATCTAAAAACTCCATTAATTAAGTGTTTTAGCAAAGATGCCAATTATTTCGCCTTAAAATGTGAAATTAGTACCATGAAAACTGTAAATAAAAGAGGGTACTGCGCAATTGGGGTGTACAGAGGTAAAACGCATCACAATGTTGGCACACTTTGGCGATCCGCGTACATTCTTGGTGCATCGTACATTTTCACGGTTGAAGGAAAATACAAGAAACAGTCATCCGATATCACAAGAACTTGGTCAAGGATCCCATTATTTCAATACAAAACGATTGACGACCTATTGAGCAACATACCATACGATTGCAGATTGGTTGGAGTTGAGATCGATGAAAGAGCGGAATTACTTCACGAATTCGAACATCCCAAGAGAGCAATTTATTTACTTGGGGCAGAAGATACAGGATTGCCTGAAGAGGTATTAGAGAAATGTCATATGATTATCAAGTTACCCGGTAACAGTTCTTTAAATGTATCAGTAACAGGAAGTATAGTGTTACATGATCGTGCGACGAAAGTTCCGACTGAATTTCCTCCTTACCACACAGAATAGTTTAAGACAACTCATTTAGCTTTTCAACCATTTGTGTAGATATCTGTTTTGTTTAACAGTTTAAGTATATCTTTACACAACAAGTGATGAGATTTTACTTCCTTTTCCTGAGTCTATTTCTATCGATTGGTGTATTTGGTCAAAAATACACAATTAGTGGTTATGTCAAAGACATTACTAACGGAGAAGATATTTACGGAGCAATCATCAAGGTAAAGGAACTTGAAAATGTAGGTAACAAAACGAACGCATATGGATTTTACTCTATAACGCTTGACCAGGGAACCTACACTCTCATCTACAGATCGACGGGGTTTGAAACCCAAGAAATGTCCGTCGTGCTAAATGAAGATCAATCGATCAATATCGAATTAACAGTTCCAAAAGATGTTTTGCTAATTGAGGAAGTTGTAATCAGTGCAGAAAAGGAAAATGATAATATTACCTCTGCCGAAATGAATATCACAAAATTCGATCCCAAGGATATCGAAACTATTCCCGTCATTTTCGGAGAGAAGGATATCATGAAAACTTTGCAACTAACCCCAGGCGTCAAAGGAGCTGGTGAAGGGAATGCCGGATTCTTTGTTCGTGGTGGTGGTGCTGATCAAAACTTGATTTTGTTGGACGAAGCACCTGTTTATAATGCATCTCACTTACTCGGCTTCTTTTCGGTTTTTAATTCCGATGCCATCAAGGATGTCTCACTTTTCAAATCAGGTATACCGGCAGAGTACGGCGGCAGAGCCAGCTCTGTAATGGATGTGAAAATGAGAGATGGTAACCTCAAGAAATTTGGAATGTCTGGAGGTATTGGACTGATATCGTCGAGACTTACCCTAGAAGCACCGATCGTTAAAGACAAAGGATCATTCATTTTGTCTGGCCGCCGAAGCTACGCAGATATTTTCCTAAAAGCATCCAACGATCCAGATATCAGAAATACGACGTTATACTTCTATGACCTTAACGTAAAAGGAAACTACAAGATCTCTGAAAAAGACAGGATCTTCTTATCCGGTTATTTCGGTAGAGACAATTTTGGATTCAGTGACATCTTTGGATTCAATTGGGGTAATGCCACAGGAACGGTACGATGGAATCATGTCATCAATGACAAAATGTTCTCAAACACAAGCTTTGTGTACAGTAATTTCGATTATGAATTTTCAGTAGGATCCGGCGACGAAGGATTTGGCGTTAAGTCTTCTATACAAGATTTTAACTTGAAACAGGATTTCAGTTATTTCATCAATACAAGTAATACAATGAAATTCGGTGTAAACGCCATACATCATACATTTCGTCCTGGGGCATTGACTGGAGATAACGATTCTTTCAACGAAGTAATCCTTGACCCTAGATATGGCGTAGAGCTCGGCGCATATATTCAAAACGAGCAGAAACTTGGAGCGAGATTCAGCATGATGTACGGTCTGAGATACTCAGGCTTCAACCTAATGGGAGAAGGAAAGTCTTACGAATTCGATGAGAAGGGAAATACAACAGCCATCAACGAACATGACAGGTTGGAATCTATTCAATACTATCAAGGATTTGAACCGCGCTTTTCCATGAGCTATATTCTTTCAGAAACAAATTCGATCAAGCTAGGATATAACAGAAACTACCAGTATTTACATCAATTATCAAATTCAACAACGAGCAGTCCAACAGATGTTTGGGTACCGAGCTCCAACATTGTAAAGCCTCAGATCGCCGACCAGATAGCAATTGGTTACTATCAGAACCTAAAGGAAAACATGTTTAAAACATCCGTTGAGGTCTATTATAAAAACCTGCAAAATCAGATCGACTATAGAACCGGAGCACAAACTGTTCTGAATAACGAAGTGGAAGGTGAACTGGTATTCGGAAGAGGTTTTGCCTACGGTGCAGAGTTTTTAGTAGAAAAGAAAAAAGGAAAGCTTACCGGATGGATCAGCTATACGCTATCAAGATCACTACGTCAATTTGATGATATTGATGAAGGCAGCATCTTTCCTGCTCGTCAAGACAGAATACACGATATTGCGGTTGTATTGATGTACAAACTGAATGAAAAACTTTCATTGGCTACGAGCTGGGTATATTATACTGGAGATGCTGTTACCTTCCCTTCCGGAAAATATGAAGTGAACGGTGAGGTACTTCCTTACTATACAGAAAGAAACGGATACAGGATGCCTGATTACCACAGAATAGATCTTGGGTTGACATGGTACCTCAAAGACAAAAACAAATTCACGCATAACCTGAACTTTTCAGTTTACAACGGATATGCACGAGAAAATGCATTTACAATAACGTTTGGTCCCGACGAAGACGATCCATCAAAAACAGTCGCTACACAGACTGCACTTTTCAAGATCGTTCCGTCGATCACTTACAACTTTAATCTGAAGTAACATGAAAAATATTTTCCAAATACTTCTAATTTTCGCAGCGCTGATTAGCTGCCAGAAAGAAATCGATGTTGATCTAAATGATGCTGATCCAAAAGTTGTTATTGAAGCGAACTATATTGGTACAGATAGCTTAGTGCGCGTTCGCGTTACTCAAACTTCGAGCTACTTCGATTCAAATCCTTCACCGGTTATTGACAACGCGGAAGTTTCGATTATTGATCAATCAGGAACACCAATGGACATTCCGTCTACAGGCAACGGTTATTATGAATTAGCAAATTACATACCGAATTACAACACAACCTACACATTAATTGTTCAAGCTACAGATGGAACAAATTATGCAGCCCAGTGTTTCTTGCCGTCGCCTGTTCAGTTACAGCCAATAGTAGAACAGTACTTCCCTCCTGGCCTATTCAGTGGAGATGGAGGATATGTAACATTGATTCGTTTCAATGACCCGGCAGATACCGTGAATTTCTTTGGAGCAATACAAGGAAAGAATGGCATTTGGGAAGATTCACTTTCAAGTCTTTTAGTGCAGGATGACGTTCTTACTGATGGGAATTTTGTTGAGAGACCGCTTTTCAATATAATCTATCAAAGTGGAGATACTGCAATGATGGAACTGCGATCTATCGACGAGAGAGTTTACAACTATATCACTCAAGCGCAAGGTGCTGATGATCCGAACTCAGCTGCACCAGGAAACCCAACGTCAAACTGGAACAATGATGCACTGGGATATTTCTCAGCGTACAGTTATTCTAGACAAACTTTAGTAATTCCTTAACTAGGCGAACCAGATGTCATTGATGATCTCGAACCCAGCGTGTTCATTCACGCGCTGGATGATTATTGATTTCCCATGTGCTAATTCATCACGCATCACAGAAGATTCCATTTTCAGGTAAAGAGTTTTGTTACGAATAGAGATCTCTTTTGTTCTACATCTTTGGTCGCGATTGTTCTTCATCGTTCTTTCTGTCTGAAGCTTGAATTTCACGAAGCTCATGCATATCTTAGATTCAGTTGAAGTTACGAAAGCTCACGTGAACCATCAACACGCTCGCTCTCATTTTCCATCC
>JALRKF010000114.1 GCA_023254905.1 Crocinitomicaceae bacterium
ATCTCAATGTTTTCAGCAAAATACTCTTGGCAATAATTAACCTCATAGATATCACCATTCTGAATATGTGATTTTAGTTTTTCAACCATTGAAAGATACCTTTCTTTTGAAGTCCTCGCTCGAAAGGAGATCCTATCATAATTCATGTTGCACTCTGAGGTAATATTTTTTAATATTTCAGGATTTATTTTCTTTCCTGATTGATGCTTTACTTTACCGTTTTTTATTTTATAGATGGATTGAGGAACAACCGCAATGAAAGCAGGAAAATTAGTTTTGTCAGGTTTTGATGAGTGCAATGCCTCTATATCGTTTTTTAATTCATACGATAAGGCGATTGCAATGAATGACTGTGAATGATTCAGAAGAAAATCATCTAATTTCTTTATCGCACCTTCTATTCGATCAATTTTGATAAATGACTTGATTCCCCGACAATAAATACCAGTACCGTTGTTGGAATTATAATATGCTTCAAATTGATGTTGCACCCTGCTAAATTACGCAAGTTTCGTGATTTTACACTTTATGGAATTTGTATCTTTCGGATGCGATGATTTACAAAGTACTAAAATTCATAATCGGGGCTGCTGTGCAGTTGTATTATCGTGAAATTAATATTCGAAATCGCGGAGTATTAGATATTCCTGGGCCTAAGATCATCATCGCTAATCATCCGAATACGTTGATGGATGCTTGGATGGTTGGGTTTGCTTGTAAACAGAGAATATATTACATGGCGAAAAGTACATTTTTTAGCTCTCCATTGAAACGATGGTTTTTGGAGAGCCTGGGTATGGTGCCAGTTAATCGCGCTTCAGATGTTGCGGTGAAAGGAGTGTCAAATGCTGATTCATTTGAAGCGTGCTACAAAATATTAAGTCAGGGAAAAACACTTGTCATTTTCCCTGAAGGAACAAGCTTTCAAGAGCGACACTTAAGACAACTAAAATCTGGTGCTGCTCGAATAGCATTAGAAGCCGAGAAAAGATACGATAAAGGGTTGGGAGTAAAAATTGTACCAATAGGTTTAATCTATTCGCGCGCTGAAAAATTTAGAAGTTCAGTGATGATAAATATTGGGGAAGGGATTCCAGTAACAAATCTAGTGGATGAGTATTGTCAAAATGGAATTACTACTGCGAGAAAACTCACAGAGATTTTTCGAATTAATATGGAACGATTACTTGTTAATTCAAGTAATAAGGAGCAGGAGTTACTTGTAGATGATATTGTGGCCATTTTATCTTCAAATTATGAAAAAGGAGAGAAAGTAACGGGAGTAGAGGAGGAGGTGGAGCAAATCCGAAAGGTAAATAATGAAATAAATGCGATCCTTTTAACTCAACCATGGAAAATTACTGAGATCGAGAATCTTGTATTTCAGATCAAATGGAAAATTCAACAATTCGATATTCGTCCCGATTTTCTAGATAGAAGATATAGACCATGGATGTTCATTCGTCAGTTAATTTTGTCCTCCATTATGATAATTATCGGCTTACCTATCTTTTTACTTGGAATAATACATAATTACGCTCAGTATAAGCTAATTGATAAAATTATTCTAGCAATTCTAAAAGATATCGAGTATTATGCCCCAGTAGCCATCCTGTTTAGTTTGATTTTTTATCCAATTGTTTTTTTCGGTTTCGCTTATGGAATACATAGTTTGATTCCATTGTCTGATTTGGAATTCTGGCTTTATCTAACAAGTATGCCGATTACAGGGATGTTTGCTTATTATTTCTCGGCGTACGTGAAACATATTTCCTTCAAATTGAAATTTATGTTACTAATGGAAGAAGATAGGATCAAGTTGATCGAGTTAAAGAACCAGCGCGAACAATTGCGGAAATTAATTTTTAATTAGTATAATCTAATCCAATTTTGCCGGTAAGTTTATAAATTTCCAGGTAAGTGTCCAGTTTGTTGTAAAGGTTCTCTAAATGTTGAATCATCGTATTTTCATATGAATTCTGGAAAGAAGCCAGATCGATAGAGTTAATAGTACCCAGATCAAATCGGCTTTGCGCAAGATTCAAGGCGCGTTTTGCATATTCTACATTTTCGAAAGATATATTAACAAGATCTTCCCGAACCGTGTAAAGCTCAATGAGATTCTCTAGTGTCGAAGTAAGCGTTTGTTCCATACTCTTAACATTCAATTGAGCAATATCCTCTTGTATCTTTGCTACTTGCACAGCTCTAACATTTTTGAAGTTATCGAAAATTGTATAGCGCAAATTTAAATTACCATAGTAGGTCAAACTATTCGTTTCTGCCTGGAACAGCTCATCCTTAATTTCTCTGATCCAACTCCATCCAGGATTGACACCTGCCTGAAAACTAAGCGTGGGATATAAGAATGATCGTTGTAAATCAGTCCCTGTTTTTTGAAGTTGAAGATTAATGTATTGATTCTTTAGATTTTTGTTATTCAAAAGCATTTCTTCTTTTGCTACCGCGACATCAATTTCTTTAACGGCTAGTTCAAGTTGATCTGTCAGTTTTACGTCCAGATTTATCTGACTGCTATCATTCATTACAATAAACAAATTGCGCAATGAATTTTTATAGGAGATCATCTGGAGACGGTAATTTGTGCTATCTGTCAAATATTGATTTCTAAATTGCAATGATTCGAGTGACGTAACTCCACTATATTGCTCCTTAATTTGATAATAATTGAACCTCTCTTTGGAAAGCTCCATGACTGTCTTGAACAAGTTCTTGCGTTCCTCTTGTAATTTCGCTGTGTAATAGGCTTTCAAGACATCTTGGATTGTCGTCTCGATAACTGCCAATGCATTATTTGAGCTTTGCTCTTCGAGTTGCTCTAGTCGCGTTTTGGATATGCGTACTGCAAATCCAGAGAAAATGTTCCAATTAGCGTTCAGCGAAGGATTCAGGCTTTGCGCTAAAATTATACCAGGTGTGAAGGTGAAAGGATTATTTGTATTGTCTTGGATTGTATTATTATTTCCTATGGATAGATTTACTGTTGGAAAAATACCAGCCTCCCCCCAATTATTATTTTTTTCATTGATCAATTGTTGCAATTCAGCGATCTGCAATTGATAGTTGTTTTCAAGAGCAATCATGACCGCCTCTTTCGCAGAGAGTTCGGATTGAGCCGTGGAATTTATCGCAGCAACAAGGATGAAAAATAGGCAGATCAATTTATTCATTGTCCTTCAATTTAAAGGTAGGTTCAACTTCAAGTGGCCCTGGCCATCTCCATGTTTTGACGAATCTTAAGACTCTCCTGCGACCATTCCAATATATAATAGCAGAAGGATAAAAGAATAGTATAAATACAGTTCCAAATAAGACACCGAAGGCAATAGATACCGCCATAGGAATTAAGAATTGTGCCTGCATGCTTGTCTCAGCAATAATTGGTAATAATCCAGCAACAGTAGTTAACGATGTAAGAATTATAGGTCTGAATCTTGATGATGCTGCTTCAAGGGCAGCACTTTTGACGTCCATTCCCTCTCGAAGCAAGTCATTATACCTGTCTAAAAAGACAATACTGTCATTAATTAAAACCCCCAATAATCCGATCATTCCAAAAACCGAGAGAATTGATACTGGAATTCCAACAAGCCCATGTCCCATGATTGCCCCAGCAATGCCAGCCGGAATAGTCAGCATGATCAGAAACGAACTACTTAGATCATTGAAGTGCAGAGTTAATATGATGAACATGATTGCAATACCTATTATGCTAATGTAAATCATGGAGTCACCAGTTTTTTGAGATCTTTCGAATTGACCGAGTCGAACCGTTTTAATATTGGGAAATGCACTGGTAACTTTTGGAATCACAGAGTCTGTAATCAAAGTATTCGTATTCGCTACTTCATCTGGATCAATACATTCTGCATCCACCCTTATAATTCGCTGCCCGTCTCTTCTCTTGAGACTCTCAGGAGCTCTACCCATTTTAAAATCACAAATTTCTCTTAGCGGAATAGAAACTCCGGTTAAGGTTTTAATTCGCATATTCTTTAGGTCCAGCAGTGAATTTCTGTCCTCCTGAGGGTATCGCACCCAAATTTTCACCTCATCAGTTCCGATAATGACGCGTTGCGCTTCCACGCCGAAAAATCCCTGTCTGATCTGAGAAAGAACATCACTCTTCGTTATTCCATAAATTTCTGCTTGTGGTCTTAGCTCTATATTGACCTCATTTCTACCTGGTGGCATATTATCTTTTATGTTTATCACACCTTCCAGTTTATTCAGCTCTTTCTTGAACATGCTGCGGGCGTCGAGTAATTCAACCTCATTTGTTGACGTGATTCCAACCTCTATCTCTTTGCCGAATCTATTGAAACCACCTACATATAAATCCTGCGCTAGCTTTCCTTCAGGAATTTGGCGAATTCTCCGATTGATTCTGTTCATTAGTGTATCAACTGGTGTTTTCGTATTTTCACCATCGTAGAAAACACTCAACATTCCAGTGTGATTACCTGACTGCCCAAGACTTTGAGAAAAGCCAATATTGCTAGAGAAGTATGTAAGCAAAGAATCACCTGTATCCTTTATTATACGCTCATTCTCTTCGAATAGAATTCGAGTTGCTTCTGCAACAAACGCTTTGGTTTTATCTTTTGAATCCCCAGGTTTATAAGCGGTTTCAACCGTAAAAAAGTCTGGTGATATATTTGGGAAGAATGTAAATGA
This sequence comes from Crocinitomicaceae bacterium, assembly GCA_023254905.1. Classification (GTDB taxonomy): domain Bacteria; phylum Bacteroidota; class Bacteroidia; order Flavobacteriales_D; family Crocinitomicaceae; genus UBA4466. Next base: position 4,699 of record JALRKF010000114.1, read on the forward strand.
AATCACACCCAACCAAAACAAACAAAGTGTAGTGATTACGAAAAATGTAGGAAAGAAGAAACTTAAAATATACCAAGGTTTATTCGTTCCTACAATATTTTGAACTGCCTTGTTAAACCAATTGTCTCGAACATATTTAATTCCCCGATCAGCCCCACCACGAATAATTTCTTCCAATCGTGACTTTGTAAATCCTGCAAAGAAAACTATTGCACCAGCTATGATTACTGTGAAAGGGAACAGAATCATACCAAAGGATGGCGATTCAGGGAATAATTTTGTACCGATAAATATGATAGATAATCCGCCTACTGTCATTAAAATCCCCTGCCACATTTTTAGTGTCGATTTTTTGTCTTCGGCGAGAACAGTTTTGTGTCCCAAATGGCCAGGTAAAACAATGAATGCCTCAAAGAGCGAAAACGCGAGACAAGAAATTACAACGAAGGCCATTTCTCTCATCATTTCTAGACCTTCTACAAATAACAACATCGAGAAAGCAATAATTGTTGTGAGAACAGAAGAAAAAACAGAAGGCAACACCTCCATAGTTCCCTCTAGAGCTGCCTGCTTAGGAGATTTTCCTCTTTCAAAGTGCGTATATATATTCTCAGCTATTACAATTCCATCATCGACCAGTATACCTACCACTAGTATCATACCAAATAATGAAATCATGTTGATGGATATTCCATAGAATGTTCCAAATATGAACATCCCGAGAAATGAGAAAGGAATTCCAAAGGCTACCCAAGCTGATAGTTTTAAATTCAAGAATAGGCCAAGAAACAAAAGTACTAGAATTAGACCCATCAAACCATTCGAAGTGAGAAGATCGATTCTTTCGTTGAGCATTGAGTTAAACTCGTAGAAAATGTTGAATTGATAATCTGGGTTGGATTCATTAAACTTCTTTTGGTATTTGTGAAGCTCATCTGATATACGTTTGATGTCCTGCTCAACTGTTTTTTCTATTTGAAAAGACACAGCGGTTTTACCATTGAATTTTGCCTCTTGAGAACCTTCCGAGTAGCCAATAACTACATCTGCAACGTCTTTGACTCGAATAAGTTGCCCATCGAAATTTGTCCTTACAATGATCTGCTCGATATCGTCAGAGGTTACTCCTCTGTTATTCGAGCGGATATTCATTTCCTCGAGACCACCTCTTATCATTCCTGCGGTAACATCAATGTTCTTTGAGCCAACCGCTAATGCAACTTCTTGTATGGTCATACCATAACGTATGAGCTCATTTTCGTGAACGTTAATACTGATTTCTTTTTCTGGAAAACCATTCTTCTCGATCTGAGTAATCTCTTTTGTGTTGAGAAGATCTCGCTCTACTTGATTGGCAAGATCTGTCAGAGCTGTAGTTGGTACGCTATCTTTTCTTGCGCTTATTCCAACGAAGGCAACAACACTCCCCATTCCGCCTGATTTAATCCGATTGATTATTGGTCTTTCTGCCCCTTGCGGAAATGAATTAATTGAATTTACGGCATTTTCAGTGTCACTAAGCAAATCATCCATATCGGTATCCTGGAATGCTTTTATATCTACTTGAGCGAAGTTCTCCGATGACGTTGAATTAATTTCTTCGATGCCATCCAATCCTTTCACAGCTTGTTCAATTTTGATCGTAACCCCTTCCTCCATTTCAGTCGGAGAAGCGCCAGGATAAAATAGAGTAACAATAATTCTGTTCGGGTCGAGCTCGGGAAAAAAGGATCGTTTTGTGTTGGATACTGAAAATAACCCGAACATCAAAATCACAATAATTGCCGCATTAACCCAAACAGGACGTTCAATAAAAAATTCAATAACTCTTTTCATAGCAATGCGCTCTATCGTTCTACACCTTCAAATGAAACACCTTCTTGATTGGAATCAAATTGCTCAAGAATTACCATATCACCGTCGTTCAGTCCTGTTACGAAGACAGAATCCGGTTTTGTACCTACGACTTTTACTTGTTTAAAGATGATCTTATTTGCATTGAGTAAAATAACTTGATTATTCATTAGCGCGGTTCTCGGCAGCAACGAGGTATTTTTTGTTACTTCCTTGTCTATCAGAATGTTCAAATGCATACCATTGTAGACCAATGAATTCTCCTTTACCTTTAATGTGTAATACACATCAATAGATTGTGTTTGTTGGTTTACGACGTTGGATACTCGTTTAATTTTTCCTGTTCCAACGGACTCATTTGCGGAATTTGAAAACCTCGCGACTGATTTATCCTTGAAGAAATCAATATCATCAATAGATATTGGAACTTTAACTTCAAATTCACCTGTTTTTGCAATTCGGGCTATTTGTCCTCCTGGGTTTGCAATGGTTCCTGGTTCCATGAATACATCCGTTACTGTGCCATTAAATGGCGCAATTATTAAATACTTATCCAGCCGTGACTCTAAACTTTTCAGAGAGTAGTATTCAGTAATGATCGATCGAGAGGTAATAAACATTCGCTCCTTATCACTTTTAATTTTCGGAAGTTCTGGCAATCGAATGGCTTTATTCATCTCGTTCATGAAGCTCATCCATTTTTCTTTTTCCTCAGGAAAATCAAGCTCAATGTCTGGTAAAATGTTCAAGATAATATTTACTAGTGAAGATCTTCTGGCTGCAAAAGAATAAAACGACTCTTGGTTGTCTATTCGATATAAAACATCTCCCTTTCTAAATGAAATTCCCTCTTTCATCTCTATGTTTCCTTTGAGGAGCATCCCTTGAACCTCTGGGGATAGGGTTATTGAAGCGTAAGGATTCACTTGACCATGCGAACTCAGAGATAGTGTATGTTCAAAATTTGTGACCTTTTTTACAGGTAGATAAACAATCTTTGCTTCTTCTTTGATCTCTTTGGATATTGATTTTTTATTGGCAGTTAAGACAAAAAATATTAATCCGGAGATTACCAGAAATATGACGAGTAATACGATTTGACTTTTTTTCATTTGACCCAGGTTGTATCAAGAACAAATGTACAATTCCCTTAATGATCGGCTTCGGAATAAGGTAGATTGGTTTATAAATATTTATGAAGGGCAAAAAATCGGGATAAATAAACCTGGGTAAATAAATTGTTAATAACTGTTGAAAAAAATGTTGATAATGTAAAAAACACCCCTGTTCAATAGGGTTATCCCTTTCCTATATTTGTTAAGGACATAGTATGCCACATGATGTTTGGGACCATTTTAAGAAAAAAAGTAAGCGACCAAAAGCTAGCGAATATCTTTATCAATGGAATATTTCATTCGGTTGATAATGGTTTTTCTGTTGTTTCGGAGTTTATAAATGAAGACCCATCCTTCATTGTTTCACCTTGTGTCAATTCAAAAGACTCGTACGAGTTTTCATTGATTGTTTTTGTCGGTAATCTCACTTTCCTTGAGAATTCATTTGATCCCGCACAAGCGGATCGAGTAGAAACATTAATTTATGAAAAGCTTGCGAACATTTACGGTATGTCAAAGGCTGAATTCAAAAGTCTAGTGAAAGATTACAGAAGTCTTATTTCAAGGTTGAATCACCCATCGAAAAACATGATATATGGTATGTCAAAAGCAATTTTCGACAAATACTCTTTGTATAATTTCCAAGACGAGTACTTCAGAAGAATGCAGACTCCAAACCCACTCTTTTTGAAGAGAATGGATGAAATTATCGAGAATTTCATCTGGGATTGGGATAACTTCTTTAAGAAGTATAAACTCGATTAATCCTTGACATACACGACCTTCTTTGTTTCGAAGAAGTCGTCCTCAAAAATATCTTTAATATCAAAATATTGAACGCTCTTCTTAACTGGAGACATTTCCTCTGTTAGGTCGCCGCCTTTCAAGTAGAGAATTCCATTCTTTAATCTGTGCTTGTTCTCTTTAGCGAATTTACCCTTAGTCCAATTCAAGAATTTGGGCATTGCAGTCACTGCTCGGCTTACAACAAAGTCAAATTCACCTTTTATTTTTTCCGCACGATCATGAATAGCGGTAACATTAGAAAGGTTTAATTCTTGTACGACCTCATTGACTACTTTGATCTTCTTTCCAATTGAGTCAACCAACAAAAATTCTGTTTCAGGAAACAGAAGGGCAAGAGGGATTCCTGGAAAACCGCCACCTGTTCCTATGTCTATAACCTTACTTCCTGGATTAAATTCCTGAACTTTAGCAATCGCTAATGAATGCAGAACGTGTCTGATATAGAAATCATCTGTATCCTTACGCGAGATTACATTGATTTGATTATTCCAGCTGAGATAAAGCATTTTTAAAGCTCTATATTGTTCAGCTTGTTTTTCTGAAAGATTTGGAAAGTATTGAAAGATAATGTCAGCCTCTGACATGTTATATCGTGTCTTTCGTGTTTTCCATCATATTAGCAAGGAAGTCTCTTGCACGAAAAAGTTGCGCTTTTACTGTTCCAAGAGGAAGATCTAGTTCTTGGGAGATCTCTTCATAGCTAAGCTCTTCGAAATAACGTTTTTCAACCAATACACGATAGCGAGGTTTCAATTTACTTACTAACTCCCTCATATGCTTAACTTTTTGGTTGTGCATAACTTCTTGTTCAGGGTCTTTTGCAGTGCTGCGCGCATCAATGTACATTGTTTCTCCCTCATCAGTTTTTACACCTGAATCCATAGATGTCAGCTTTATCCTTTTTTTCCGGATAAAATCAATACAATTATTTGATGCAATCTTAAACAACCATGTAGAAAATGCGTAGTTTGGTGAGTACTGTTTTAGTCGATTGAATGCTTTACCGAAAGCCTCGATAGTTAGGTCATCTGCGTCATCAGCATTTTTGACCATTTTAAGCATCATAAAATAAATAGAATCTCGATAGCGTTCCATAAGCTCAGCATAAGCGCTTTGATCACCTTTTATTGCAGCCTCAACAAGAGAGAGGTCTTTTTTTGCCTTATCAGATAAGTGATCCTGATCTACCATTTTTCAAGCTCTTTTTTATCAATCGCGTAATACATTGTTGGAGCCAGTATTGCGTACATAATATCCAATATGGGCATAAACACAATAAATTTCTTCTCGTTGAGCTGACTCATTGCTCTTCCCAAAATGATCCATTTTACAATCATTAGAAAGATATATATAGCCAACGAGCCCCACAAGAAGTTCGAGTCCATTAACAAAATAACGAAGGAAATGTTGAGTAAAATGAGTGATAGGGGATATATTCCTAACATCAGTTTTTTAATAACCTCATAACGTTCTGATGTTGTGTAATGACGAGATTTTTGATCGAACCACTCTTTCCATGTGGCGGGTGCCGGGGAAAAACAATATGAATTTGGATTATTATTGATAGAATAGTTCTTTTTTTTCGCAGCTTCCTGTATGAATAAGTCATCATCCCCTGAGGAAATTGAATAGTGAGACTTAAATCCGTTGACATTTTCGAAGATTGTTTTGGTATAACCCATATTTCGTCCTATTCCCATGTAAGGAAGTCCTGATTTAGCCATTGACATATAGTTCATCGCGATCCAAGCAGTATCAAAACGGATTAGGAAGTTCAAAAGACCCTTACGTTTCTCGTATGGACCATAGCCCAGTACGATCTGTTTTTTTTTACTAAAATTTAAAACCATACTTTTAATCCACTGGTTAGTGGCAGGTTTACAATCAGCATCAGTGAATAACAGGTGCTCATAATTTGCGCGCTTAATTCCCAATGTAAGCGGTAGTTTCTTACCATATTTTAAATGTTGACTTCTCTCAACTTGAACGGTAGATAATTTTGGATACTTTCTTTCGAGCGCATTTAAGACATATTGAGAATCATCAATGGACTGATGATTGACAACAATCACTTCAAATTTGGGATAATCCTGCTCCAGAATAAAGGGCAGGAACTTATGTATGTTTTCTGATTCATTTCTTGCTGCAATAATAACACTCACAGGGGGGAATTCTTTCTGTTCAATCTTGAAACGGTGAAATGCAAGTCTGCCAAAAATGAATAGTGTATGTATGAACTGTATGAATACGAAACCCAGAAATATGAAAAAGACATAAGTTTCGGCTGAATCATCAAGTATCGGTAAATAATCCTTCATAATTACTGCTGAATCAAAGATCGCGTGCTTTGTTAAATAGATTTATCTTTGTGCGGTTTAATTATTAACAGATTTATGCACTTCACATTAGAATCGACAGATCTAGCATCTAAGGCAAGGGCAGGAGTATTGAAGACAGATCATGGTTTAATTGAAACACCAATATTTATGCCTGTGGGAACTGTTGGTAGCGTGAAGGGAGTCCATCAAGCAGAATTAAAACAGGAGATCGAAGCTCAAATCATATTGGGGAATACGTATCACCTTTATCTGAGACCTGGCTTAGATGTCTTGGACGCTGCTGGAGGTTTGCATCAGTTTATTTCCTGGGACAGACCAATGTTAACAGACAGTGGAGGTTATCAGGTATATTCACTATCTGGCACAAGAAAGATCAACGAAGAGGGAGTTACTTTTCAGTCGCATGTGGACGGAAGCTACCATTTCTTCACTCCTGAGAGGGCGATTGATATTCAGCGCATTATAGGTGCAGATATAATTATGGCATTTGATGAATGCACGCCCTATCCGTGTGAATATGAATATGCGAAATCATCCATGCATATGACACATCGTTGGTTGAAGCGTTGTTTTAACCAAATGGATCGCACTGAGCCAAAATATGGATATGAGCAAGCATTGTTTCCAATTGTTCAGGGAAGTGTATACAATGATCTTCGGACAGAGTCTGCAGAAACTATCGCAAGTTTTGAAGCGGTTGGTAATGCTATAGGTGGATTGTCTGTTGGAGAACCTGATGAGGAACTTTACGCCATGACAGATCTTGTAGCGAACATACTACCTGAAGATAAACCACGTTATCTAATGGGAGTTGGCACGCCAGCAAATATTCTGGAGTGTATAAGTTTAGGGATTGATATGTTTGACTGCGTAATGCCATCTCGAAATGCACGCCACGGTATGTTATTTACATCAGAAGGTATCATTAATATTAAGAATAAGAAATGGGAGAAGGATTTTACTCCTTTAGATCCGAATGGTCCAACCACGGTGGATAGTATGTATTCTAAAGCTTACTTGAGGCATTTAATTAGAGTGAAAGAGAATCTTGGTATTCAAATTGCCACAATACATAATCTTGGTTTTTATTTATGGTTGGTTAGAGAAGCTAGAAAACATATTCAAGCGGGTAATTTTACATCTTGGAAGAACCAAATTATTCCACGGTTGATAAATAGACTTTAATGTTTAAGATCATAGATCGATATATTATTAAAAAGTTCTTGCTAACATTCTTCTTCATGCTTGGAGTCATAATGTTGCTTGCGACCGTATTTGATCTTGCGGATAAATTCTCTGAGTTCATAGAAAATAATGCATCAATTTCCGATGTTGTCTTTGATTATTACGTGAATTTCATTTTGTTCTATGGAAATATGTTTTCCAGTATGATCATTTTCGTTTCTGTCATCTGGTTTACTGCGAAGATGGCTCAGAATACGGAAATAGTGCCTATCTGGAACAGTGGAAGATCCTTCGGAAGGTTTGTGCGTCCTTATATGATTGCTGCGACCCTTCTGATGTTCATCTCATTGACGCTGAATCATTTTATTATCCCGAGATCAAATAAAGTACGTCTCGAATTTGAGGAGAAGTATTACAGAAGAACAATGTATGTACAGGATTACTACGCTGAGTTCCCGGGGAATAAAGTGGTGTATTTTTCAACGTACAATGCACAGACAAATCTCATCGAAGATTTTAATGTTGAGCAATGGAATGAGCAAGGTGACCTAGTGAGATCTGTGCGTGCGCGCAACGCAGAAAACGAAAAAGGAACACAGAATTGGATACTTCATGATTATTATGAACGCGTTGTGGGGTTTCCCAATGATCGAATTATAGAGGGGCAAAAAAAAGATACGATTTTCGAATTTGATATTGGAGAAATGGCTACCCGAGAGAATGTGGCTGAAGCCATGACTTATTTTGAATTAAAAGATTTTATTGAACGGGAGAGATCCAAAGGGAACCCAATGGTGCCTAATTATGAAGTAGAACTTTATCAACGTACCTCTTATCCGTTTGCGACCTACGTCCTGACAATCATTGGTATTGCTGTTGCGAGCCGAAAGCGCCGAGGTGGAGTGGGAGCAAGTATTGCATTTGGATTGATGGTCGTGTTCGTTTACATTTTTGCCATGAAGGTAACCACTGTAGCTGCTATGAATGTTGGGTTACATGCCATGTATGCTGTATGGATTCCTAATTTCTTATTTGCAGGGATTGCCTACCTAATGTATCGTCAGGCAAAGACTTAATCTACCCAGGAAAGTTTAGCTCGATCAACTTTCATTCGTGCAAATCCAAAGGAAACAGTAACGTTTGTTTTATCGATTTCTTCGACAGTTCCAATTTGTCGGGTTGATATTATACGAACTCTTGAGCCTACTTTGATCTTGTCGCGATGATGTTCATCTTTTTTAGGTAAATACTTCTTTTCCTTGGGTTTTTTGCGTGATTGCGTCTTCGCTCGCTTTGCTTCTTGTTTCGCCGTCTCGACCTTAGATTTTTCTACAGCAAGAAACTTCTTTACCTCGCTTATAAGTTTTTCGTTAACAGTCTTTTTGCGTGAGTTTAGTATGAATCCATCGATAAATCCTTGCATCTTTTTGCCAAGCTGTATATACTTGTTATTCTTATCAGCATTTGAACGCATACTGGCAAGTTTTTCCTCATAATATTCCTTTGTTTCTTTTGAGCTTTCAATAGCTTCTTCCGCATTTTGCTGAGCCTCCGTGTATTCCTCTTTCAGTTTAGAGTAATAGTGACGCTCTTTCTGAAGCTCACTCAATAGCTTGTCCATACGAACCTTTTGTTCATCAAGCTTTTCTTTCGCTGCTTCAATGATCTCATCTGGGATACCATTGATTTTTGCGACTTCGAACGTAAAACTACTTCCAGGCTGTCCAGGGTTGAAGATGTAGGTGGGTTCTAGGGTATCCGTATTGAACAACATTGAGCCGTTGAAGGCATTTCTCAGATTGTCTGCCTTAAGTTTTATATTCGAATAGTGCGTTGTTACTACCGCAAAACTCTTCTTCTTGTATAATGTTTCAAGGATTGCTTCTGCAAGAGCACCACCTAGATCAGGATCTGATCCTGTACCAAACTCATCCAATAAGAACAAAGTTTTACGGTCTGCCAGATCTATAAAGGTTTTCATTCGCTTCAGGCGATAAGAGTAGGTACTTAGCTCATTCGCGATCGATTGGTTATCCCCAATGTCGCTGCAGATTTTATTGAAAATACACATGCGTGAATTTTCATTTGCCGGAATTAGAAGACCCGATTGCAACATAAGTTGGAATAGTCCTACAGTTTTCAAG
>JALRKF010000009.1 GCA_023254905.1 Crocinitomicaceae bacterium
AAAGATAGAAGGAAAAAATTATAAATCAAGGTGTAATCGAAAAAAAAGCAGGTTTTTTCACAATAATGTGTTTACATCTTTTCTTTCGAGTAAAAGTTGATCGAAATGAAACTATTTAAAAAATAAATTTCAACATGAAAGAATCAGACCAGTTACATCATCCAAATGTAAAATGAAAAACGCCTAATAAGGTATTTTCGAACTGGAAGTATTCACACTTATTCTAAATATAAAAGGAAGCACTAATCGCTCCCTTTTCCTATTAAAATAGAGATTTAATCAATTTCTGTACATTACCGCTTTTACCGCTTTAATGATTCGGTCCGTATTTGGAAGAGCCTCCTCGATCAATGTTGGTGAGAATGCAAATGGGGTGTCTGTTTGAGTGACGCGGATCACCGGTGCATCTAAATGGTCAAAAGCATATCTCTGCAAATGATAAGCTATTTCGGATGAAATAGATGCCAAAGGATGTGACTCCTCAACAACAACACATCTGTTCGTCTTCTTTACGGACTCAACAACCGCATTATAATCTATAGGTCTTACTGTGCGAAGGTCGATAATCTCGCAGGATATTCCCTCCTTTGCCAATATATCGGCAGCCTGATGTGCTACTTTTATTATCTTTCCAAACGTAACAATTGTAACGTGTTCACCTTTCCTTTTCGTATCTGCGACGCCAATTGGTATAATATACTCTCCTTCAGGTATCTCCCCTTTATCTCCATACATCTTCTCAGACTCCAAAAACACAACAGGATCTTTATCACGAATCGCTGATTTCAATAATCCTTTCGCATCATATGGTGTCGATGGTGTAATCACCTTCAGTCCCGGAAAGTTTGCATAAAATGACTCAAATGCCTGCGAGTGAGTTGCTGCAAGTTGACCAGCTTGGCCATTACCCCCTCTAAAAACAATAGGACAATGGTATTGCCCACCAGACATCTGTAACATCTTTGCAGCACTATTAATGATTTGATCCGCAGCAAGAATAGCAAAGTTCCAAGTCATGAACTCAACTATGGGTTTAAGCCCATTCATGGATGCGCCGACCGCTATCCCAGCAAAACCAAGCTCAGCAATTGGTGTATCTATTACTCTTTTTGAGCCAAATTCATCCAGCATCCCTTGAGAAACCTTGTAAGCACCGTTGTATTCAGCAACTTCCTCACCCATGAGAAAGATACTATCATCTACTCGCATTTCTTCAGACATGGCTTCACGCAAAGCTTCTCTAAACTGTACTGTTTTCATATGTTGAAAATTTTACTCCCTTTAAAGATGGGTTGCCAAAAGTAGTAATTTTCGTTTTTTTACAAACAATATTGTTATGGTATTTTCTACAATAACATTCGAATTATTAAAAATGATTCTTTTAAGTTCTCAGAAGGCGAATAAATCATGGATAATTTATTAAATTTGCACTCTACTTTTTCAAAAAATAAACGGATGAAATTATTAGTTTGTATCAGTAAATCTCCAGATACTACATCGAAGATAACTTTTAAGGAAGATAACACTAAATTCGATGAAAATGGCGTTCAATTTATTGTCAACCCCTATGACGAGTGGTACGCGCTAGTTCGTGCATTGGAACTCAAAGAAGCAAATAACGGTTCAGTAACCATAATTACAGTAGGAACGGCAGTAGATGATGCTGTTATCAGAAAAGCACTCGCGATTGGCGCTGATGAGGCAGTTCGCATAAATTCAGAGCCGCATGATGCCTATTTCACCGCTATGCAAATTGCAGATTATGCGAAAACCAATGATTTCGACATAGTTTTGACGGGTAAGGAGACTATTAATTATAATGGATCACAAGTTGGTGGAATGATAGCCGAAGCGCTCGGTACACCATTCGTTTCACTTGCTTCTAAACTTGATGTGAATGGAAGTACGGCAACACTAGAAACAGAAATTGTTGGAGGTGTAGAAGTAGTGGAGGTCAATACACCCTTTGTTGTTTCTTGTGCGAAAGGGATGGCTGAGCAAAGAATTCCTAACATGCGCGGTATAATGGCTGCAAGAACTAAACCTCTCAACGTTATAGAGCCGAGTGCAATTGAGGCACTAACCTCATTTGAAAGCTATGAGCTTCCACCATCGAAATCAGCATGCAAGATGATTAATCCAGAGAATATGGAAGAGCTCGTGGATCTCTTACACAACGAAGCAAAAGTTATTTAAACAAGAAGATATGTCAACACTAGTATATATAAACAGTAACAATGGACTAGCAAAAAATACTTTGGAGGCCATTACGTATGCAAAAAAATTGGGCGAAGAAGTAATCGCTATTACCACTGGTAGTGCCGATGACTCAGTCCTAGCGACACTCGGACAGTATGGAGCAAACAAGGTTTTAATTGATCGCACTGTGAACACTGATGATTCTCAACAAATCACAAATGTAGTCGCTGCAGCAGCGGAATCCATGGGGTCCAACTCTGTGGTATTTTCCCATGATTTTATAGGTAAATCTGTTGGTCCTAGACTTTCAGTTCGATTGAAGGCCGGTCTTGTTCCTGGGGCAACTGATATACCAAGAAACGGAAAAATACGAGTAAATGTTTTCTCAGGAAAAGCGATGGGTTTTGTTTCCATCAAATCGGCTCGCAAAGTAATATCATTACTTCCAAACAGTTTACAGCCGGAAGGTGGGGGTGAAAATTGCCCAGTTGAAGAATTCAATGGCAACGCGGGAATTGCTGGTGTCAAAGTATTAGATTCTAAAGTTCCAGAAGGAGAGATCCCTTTGCCCGAGGCTGAGCTCGTTGTTTCAGCTGGTAGAGGTCTTAAGGGACCAGAAAATTGGGGAATGGTTGAGGAGCTTGCGAAGGAATTAGGAGCTGCTACAGCCTGTTCGAGACCAGTTGCAGACATTGGATGGAGACCTCACCATGAACATGTAGGACAGACAGGGGTAGCAATAAGACCAAACCTTTACATTGCAGCTGGCATTTCGGGAGCGATTCAACACCTGGCGGGCGTTAACGGATCAAAAGTAATTGTTGTGGTCAACACTGACCCGGAAGCACCGTTCTTTAAAGCTGCTGATTATGGCGTGGTTGGAGATGCGTTTGAAGTGATACCACGCTTGACTGAAGCAGTGAAAAAATTCAAGGCGAACGGTTAGTTCTGGACAAGAAAGATTAATTTTAAATAACTTTAGGGAAGCCTCTTTGCTTCCCAAACTACTCTGAAGTAAGCGAAAGGAGCAAAATGGAAAAGATTAAATTAGAGATTGTAGGACTATCATATAGCCAGACTCAATCAGGCGCCTATGCTCTAGTGCTTTCCGAAGTTGATGGCAACAGAAGACTCCCCATCATCATAGGTGGTTTTGAAGCCCAAGCAATCGCAATTGAGTTGGAGAAGATGACGCCAACGCGTCCTCTAACACATGATCTATTCAAAAGTTTCGCTGAAGCTTTCACAATCAATATTGTGGAAGTGATAATCTATAATCTCACGGAGGGAATTTTCTATTCCAAATTGATATGTGAACAAAATGGAATGATGCATGAAGTTGATGCAAGAACTTCGGATGCTATTGCCATTGCTGTTCGTTTTGGTTGTCCAGTGTATACTTACGAGGACATTTTATCCAGTGCAGGTATGTTACTTGATGGTGAAGAAATTGACTCAGATGAATTCTTGACAGAAGCAGAAGCAACCCAAGAACAGCATCCTACTACTAACCAGCTCGGTTCTCTCTCTGTAGATGAACTGAGGAAAGAACTCGAACAAGCTATCGAGCAAGAAGACTATGAAACAGCCTCTCGAATTCGAGATGAGATCAATAAGCGCAAGGCTTAAGCTGATCCTACTCTTTTTTCTGATTAATATCTCAATTGCAAATGCCAACTTTGCAGATACGGCTTACTATAGAAAGAATTTTTCTTTGGTCTTAAATTCGAAGAATGAATTTTTCAATAATGATACCTTATTCTCTTCCCTACGAAAAGGTACTTACAATATCGAGAAAAACAACTTGATACTCCAGGGTCGAATCGACACGAATCAAACTAGACAAATCTGCAATATCCGATACAGTTCAGATAATAAAATAGTACTAGAAAAAGAAGGAACTCGTTTTGCCTACCACGACTACGAATCCTCAAGACAAAACGATGGTATTTCATGGGGTTCTATTTTAAGAGGGATCCTTGGCTTAATGTCATTATTTTTAGTCGGATTTCTTTTCTCTCGCAATAGAAGTAAGATTGATTGGAAGCTAGTCGCCAAGGGGACAGGACTGCAGGTAGGACTTGCCATTTTGATTCTGAAAGTCCCTTTTGTTACAACCATTTTTGAATGGTTATCAAAGGGGTTTACAAAGCTTATCAACTTTTCACATGATGGTGCAAATTTTCTATTTCGAAGTATGGGCACAGAAAATATTGACCCTCTACTGATGAATTTTGCGACATGGATATTACCATCAATTATTTTCTTTGCTGCCATTTCAAGTCTTCTATATTATTTAGGAATACTGCAATGGATTGTAAAGCAGTTAGCGTGGGTAATGAACAAAACTTTGGGTATTTCTGGAGCTGAGAGTATCTCAGCTGCTGCAAATATTTTTATTGGTCAAACAGAGGCCCCGCTGCTTGTAAAACCATATTTGAAGCGCATGACTAAATCTGAGATAATGTGCTTGATGGTAGGTGGTATGGCAACCATCGCTGGAGGGGTTTTGGCGGCGGTGATTGGAATTTTAGGAGGTGGAGATGAAATAAAAGAACTGTTTTACGCGAAGCATTTACTCACCGCATCCTTTATGTCAGCTCCAGCCGCCATTGTGTTTGCTAAAATACTTGTCCCAGAAACAGAAGAAATTGATAAAAACTTAGAAGTACCTAAGGATAAAATTGGAGCTAATGCATTAGAGGCAATCACAAACGGAACAACGGATGGTTTAAAACTAGCGGCGAATGTAGGTGCCATGCTCATCGTATTCATATCTCTTGTAGCTTTTGTTAATTACGCCTTATATAAGGTGGGTGACCTGACTTCGTTAAACCAATTAATTGCGCAAGGAGGTATCTACGACTCACTAAGCTTCGAGAGTATTACTGGATACTTACTATCACCATTCGCTTGGATCATGGGGGTTGAATGGCAAGACTGCATGTACTTTGGACAGCTATTAGGAGAGAAAACTATATTGAATGAATTCATCGCTTATCCTCATCTCGGAGAGATTCAAGATGAATTGTCTCAAAAAACTGTTATCATGAGTACTTATGTACTTTGCGGATTTGCAAATATTGCTTCAATTGGAATTCAGGTTGGAGGTATTGGAATTCTTATTCCAGAAAAAAGGGGTGTTTTAGCAAAATATGGAATTGTTGCTTTGATTGGAGGGACACTAGCCTGCATGTCGACTTCGGTGTTAGCAGGAATGTTATTCTAATGATTGACTTATCAAACCACATTTTTAAAATTAAGGATGATCATTCTTTCGAGAGAATAGCTCTTCAGGTATTTCAATATCAAATTGAACATATTCCAATCTATAATTCTTATTGCAGAGAGATTGGTATTTTGAATCCAACTAGCCTCAATGAAATACCCTTTCTACCCATTGAGTTTTTCAAAACAAAAGACATTTTCGATAATCACAGACAAACACAAATTACATTTAAAAGCAGTGGAACATTAGGTCGACGTAGTCAACACATGGTCTCAGATTTAACTTTATATGAAAAATCATTACTATCCTTCTACACTGAACAAATTGGAGATCCTAAAAAGCAAGTTATAATGGCCTTGCTCCCTTCTTATTTAGAATCTGGCGAATCTAGCTTGGTTTACATGGTAAATAAACTAATGAAAGAATCTGGTGACAGTCGATCCAAATTCATTTTGTCAGACATGGGAAAAATAGAAGAATTATACAACGGTGCTTTGGCTGATGAAAAAGAACCTGTCTTGTTTGGGGTGAGTTATGCACTTATGGATCTATCGCGACTCGGCAAAAAGTATCCCAAGTTGAAGATCATCGAAACAGGTGGAATGAAAGGGAGGCGTAAAGAAATAACAAAACGAGAACTTCATTCTTTTATCCAAGAACATATTGAGCCAGCAACGATCTTTTCAGAATATGGTATGACAGAAATCTTATCTCAAGCATATTCGCAAGGCCCTTCCAATTTCAAAACTCCAAAGTGGATGCGAGTGTTAATTCGAGAGGTAGATGACCCATATTCCTTTGAAAAATTGGGCAAGATCGGTGGAATAAATATTATAGATCTAGCAAATATTTACAGTTGCTCCTTTATTGAGACACAAGATTTAGGTAAGGTTCATGAGGATGGTACATTCGATATCTTGGGACGGTTCGACCATTCTGATATTCGCGGTTGTAATCTACTTGTTCAATAAGTTCTCAAAACGATTGATTATTTTAGCAAAAAGGAAATGGACTCACAAACAATTCTAATTCTTATTGTGATAGGAATTCTTGCAGGAATCCTCAGTGGATTCGTGGGCGTAGGCGGAGGAGTAATCATCGTACCTGCTCTAGTCTACGCGCTAAGTATGACTCAACATGAAGCCCAAGGAACTAGTCTCTTTATTCTTTTACTTCCAGTTGGTATTCTTGCTGTAAATAACTATTGGCGTTCAGGAAATATCAATTTTATTTGGTCGAGAGGATAGGGGGCTTACTAACGAAGAGCTTCAACTAGCAAATGAACATCTCATCATCCCCGCAGATACAGATTATCCTGTTTTAAATTTAGCTATGAGTGTGCAATTGGTTTGTTACGAAATACATATGGCAATGAAGTCCGATCAAAACTTTAGTTGGCAAGATTATCCTGAATACACACATCAAGAAATCGATAATCTGATTGAGCACTTTAATGAGACAGCTTTTAAGCTCGGCTTAGTAGATAAATCAAACCCCAAACAGATCCTCACTCGAATGGAGCGAATGTTTCGAAGACTCCATCCTGATAAGATGGAAGGTAACTTTTTAAGGGGTTTTTTAACGA
>JALRKF010000072.1 GCA_023254905.1 Crocinitomicaceae bacterium
AACCCTAACACCAACTCCTGGAGTTCTTGCCTGCAGCAATCGTGGTTCAATCTTAATGGTCAAATCTTCTGATACATCAAAGCTTACGAAATGAGCCTCAACTCCAGCATCAATCAATTGTAAGATATAAACAGCTCCAACTGCCAATATGGAAAGATCACGCCAGTTAAGGTATTGATTGTAAAGGGTAAGAACTCCATAGTCATCGTAAGCTATCCAATTTGGATCATTAGGTGCACCATTTTCTTGGCGATAGGTGTATTCTTGTTTCAGTGATGCTTGTTGTTGTTGATTCGTTATTAGGAAATACCCGGCAGTAGCTATACCTGAATATATCAGGGGTAACTTCCAAAAAGCCCTCTTTTTACCTTTTGGCATCGCTCTATGATTATATATCTGTCCTGCCCCAGGAATTACTGCTGATAGAATCATTGCTTTTCGAACTGAGTGTATTTTCGTACTATCAATGCGCGTGGTATCATTAGCACGTATAGTCAATGGAAATATTAAAAGAAAACCGAAAAGTAGGTTTCGCATCACTTCCTAAGTAATTCAATGATTCTGTTCAAGTCAATATCTGAATTAAACGAAACCACTATTTTTCCTGATCCATTTGCAGATTTTTTGAGAATAACTTTAGTGCTGAGCCTGTCGCTTAGATTATCCTTAAATTTTAGCTCATCAGAAGAGTACATTATCATTTTGCCATTGGCTGACTTGCCACCGGTGTTCATGGATGTTGAACTTGATGGGATTTCTTCACCACGCATTAATCGTTCCAGTTCACGAACAGATAAATCATCTTGCACTATCCTATTAAAAAGTAGTTGTTGAGCTTCGTCATTTTTTGCTGAAACTAACGCTCTCGCATGCCCCATTGTTATAAGACCTTTTCTGACCCCTAATTGAATTTCAGCGGGCAGTTTTAGAAGCCGTAAATGATTGGTTATGCTAGAGCGACTCTTGGCAATCTTTTGTCCAAGCTGATCCTGGGTAAGGTTACATTCCTCGATTAATCTTTGGTAGGAGAGTGCGACTTCAATTGGATTTAAATCTTGACGTTGGATGTTCTCCACTAGAGCCATTTCTAGCATAGCTTGGTCATTAGCTACTCGAACATAAGCCGGAACTTGTTCTAATCCTGCCAGCTGAGAAGCTTTGAATCGTCGCTCTCCTGAAATTAATTGATACTTATCTCTTCCTAGTTTTCTTACCGTCAAAGGCTGAATGATGCCATGCGTAAGTATTGAGGCACTGAGCTCTTCCAGAGCATCTCTTTCAAAATTTGTTCTTGGATTAAAGGGGTTTGCTTCAATACTATTTATTTCAAGCACTGAAATCTCACCTACTAATCCATTTCCCTTATCAGACGTTGTTATGTCTGTATCTGAATTTTCCAGCAAGGCGCTTAAGCCTTTTCCTAGTGCTGCTCTTTTTTTCGGTTTAGAGCTCATTACCTACATTAATTTTTTTTTCCTTGTTTGTAATCTTGGTTAAATCATTCTTTTGAAGAATCTCACGAGCGAAATTTAAGTAATTGACAGATCCTTTGCTCGATGCGTCATGCATAATTATAGTTTCACCATGACTTGGGGCCTCTCCAAGTTTTGTATTTCTGTGTATCACAGTATCAAAAACAAGTTCTTGAAAATGCATCTTTACTTCTTCTACAACTTGATTAGCAAGTCGCAATCGGGTATCATACATCGTTAATAAAATGCCCTCTATCTCTAAATCCGTATTTAATCGCCCCTGCACAATTTTAATCGTATTTAACAATTTCCCCAATCCTTCCAATGCAAAATACTCGCATTGAACTGGAATAACAACACTGTCTGCTGCTGTTAGCGCATTTACTGTAATTAATCCCAAGGACGGGGAGCAATCGATAACAATGAAGTCGTATTTGTGACGAATCTTGTCAAGAGCAGTCTTTAGCATATACTCCCTCCTTGGAAGGTTTATCATTTCAAGTTCTGCACCAACTAGATCGATATGAGAGGGTAGGATATCCAAGTTTGGATTTTCGGTATTAATAATCAAATCATTCGGATCAATATCGTTGATAAGACAATCGTAAATATTCTTGGTGTTTCTTGGGTCTAAACCCACACCTGAAGTTGCATTCGCTTGAGGATCAGCATCGACAATTAATGTCTTATATTCAAGCACTCCAAGACATCCGCTAAGATTAATTGCAGTTGTCGTTTTTCCTACTCCACCTTTTTGATTAGCGATAGCGATTATTTTACTCATTGGCACAATAAATTGGTCATATAAAGATACGCGTAAAGAGTCTCTCTATCTATCGATAATGATGATAGTTATTAACTAAATCTGAACATTAAATGTTGAAAAGAGGGGAGTTCTATTTCAAATCATCAAAGGATAACCCCGAAAAGGATTCTGAATCGACCGATTCTTTTTTGCCGTATTCTCCGCTGCTCACAAGATCCTCTATTTTGTTCAAAGCATCTGAGAGGCCTTCCTGGAATTTATCAAAATCTTCTTTGTAGAGAAATATCTTATGCTTCTGATATGACTCTCTTCCGTCAACTGTAGTTTTCTTACTTTCAGTAAGGGTAATGTATAAATCATTTCCCTTGGTTGCCTTAACATCAAAGAAATATGTTCTTTTACCTGCTCTAACTACTTTAGAATAAACTTCACTGTTCTTGTCGTATTCCATTGCCTTCTCACTTTTGATTCAGTAACAAAGATGAATTTTTCTTTTTGCAAAAGCAAAAAAAATATTTCAGATCAATCTTCAGCTTCTTCAGCAAGCTGTTTTCTGCACAAACTTGCATACTCACCATTTTTAAAAAGGAGCTCCTCGTGCGTTCCTTCTTCGGTAATACTTCCATTACTCAATGTCAAAATTTTTGTGGCATTTCGAATCGTAGATATTCGATGACTTACAATGAAGGAAGAGATAGATTTTTTATTTAGGTTTGACAGTATAACTTCTTCAGTTTCAGTATCTACAGATGATAGACAGTCATCCAAAATCAAAAGCTTCGGTTTACGAATAAGTGCGCGAGCGATGGATAATCTTTGCTTTTGTCCACCACTTAAATTCACACCCCTTTCACCTAGTAGCGTGTTGTAAGAATTCTTGAATGAAACAATATTGTGATGAACATGTGCCTCTTTTGTTACTTCAACAATGTCTCTATCGTTGATTGTTCCATCAAGTGACCCAAAAAGAATATTGTTATTAATAGTGTCTGAAAATAAGAATACATCCTGTGGTACAATTCCAATCTGATCACGATATTGATCTATGTTGATTTCTTTGATGTTGACCCCATCCAATAATATCTCACCTTCTTGAGGGTCTATTTGCCTCATAATCAGTTTAATTAGAGTGGACTTTCCGCTACCTGTTCTTCCTATAACACCAATTCGTTCGCTTGAGTTTAAAACGAAACTTACGTCATCAATAGCCTTGATTCCTGAATTAGGATAAGTGTAGCTTACATTGCGGAATTCTATATGACCATTAAAACTGAAATCTTCCTGTGATTCGTTTTTTACACTTGACTTTATTTTTAGGAATTCATTTATTCGCTCTTGACTTGCAGCAGCACGCTGTATAATACTCGTAACCCAACCAACAGAAGCGAAAGGCCATGTAAGCATATTAACATAAAACACGAAAGACATTATCTCTCCAAAATTAATATTACCCTCATGATAGACCAAGCCACCAAGATAGATACACAGTAAGGTAGAGAGACCAATTAAGATAAAAATAGTTGGCATAAACAGTGAGTTCACCAATACAAGTCTCATGTTCTTCTCTTTGTATGATTCGGCGCTATCTTGAAATAGAGATTCGACTTGTTGATTTCTATTATAAGCTTTAATAACGCGTATACCCGAAAAACTCTCTTGAACCAGAGAGCTCATGGAAGATTGTTCTTCTTGAACTATTGTACTTAATTTATTTACGGTACTCGAAACCTTATAAATTATGTACGACATTAAGGGTAGCGGTATGAGAACGAAAAATGTGAGATAACCATTAGTACTAATCATTTGATATAGGGCCAAAATGGAAAGGATACTAAGATTGATCGTATACATTACACCAGGGCCCAAATACATTCGAACCTTACTAACATCCTCAGAAATTCTGTTCATTAAATCACCAGTGCTATTTTTCTTGTAAAATGAATAATCTAATTTCTGATATTGATTATATATCTCATTTTTAAGATCGAATTCAATAAATCGAGACATTACAATAATAGTCTGTCTAGTTAAGAAAAGAAAGAACCCTGATGCCAATGAAAGCAGCATATAAAAACCTCCAGAGGAAACGGCAAAATAGAATATCTCTTCTTTTGTTCCTTCAAGGATATTACCTTTTAAATCATTGATTATTTGCCCAAAAAAATGAGGCATCTGAACCTTGAACCAGTTAGAGCAGAATATGAAGAGTATCCCTAGAAGGAACCGCCATTTGTATTTTAAGAAATATTTGTTGAGATAGCTCAGCGACTTCATCGATAAATTTCTATTTTTGCCTGTCTTTTATTTAGCGTTATAAAAGTAAAGATTACAGTTGACATAATTTATCCGCTTACTATGTTTGAAGTAAATAATATTGATGGTGTTAATTTGGAAGAGAACCCTGTCATTGCTCAAATGAGCCAATACAATCATGAGCAATTGTTGTTTTGCAATGATAATGCTACAGGTCTAAAAGCGATTATCGCAGTTCACAACACAGTATTGGGTCCAGCCCTTGGTGGAACAAGAATGTGGACATATAATAATGAAATGGAGGCCCTTAAAGATGTTCTGCGTTTGTCTAGAGGGATGACTTACAAAAATTCTATTTCAGGTTTAAATTTAGGTGGAGGAAAAGCAGTTATCATAGGCGACTCCCGCAAAATGAAGTCAGAGGCTTATTTTAGACGCTTCGGAAAGTTTGTGAATAGTTTAGCAGGAAAATACATTACAGCAGAAGATGTGGGCATTTCACCAATCGACATGAGATGGGTATCTATGGAAACCAATCACGTTGTTGGCTTGCCTGGGAAAAGTGGCGATCCTTCGCCGGTAACCGCAAGAGGAACCTATGTAGGAATAAAGGCCTGTGCAAAGGAAGTATATGGTTCGGATTCTTTGTCCGGAAAGAAGATAGCGGTTCAAGGAGTAGGGCATGTTGGAGAATATCTTGTTCAGTACCTGTCTAAAGAGAATGCAGAGATTTATATTTCTGACATCCATGGACCCTCATTAAAGAGAATTTCAGATAAATATGGTGCCAAAATAGTGGCTCCAGATGACATTTATGATATTGATATGGATATTTTTGCGCCTTGTGCCTTAGGGGGAACTGTAAACGATGATACATTGAGTCGTTTAAAGTGTGTAATTATTGCAGGAGCTGCAAACAACCAATTAGCGGACGAAAACATTCATGGTCGTGTAGTTATGGAAAAGGGAATTGTTTACGCACCTGACTTTGCACTAAACGCAGGTGGTGTTATTAACTGCTTCAGTGAAGTTGAAGGATTACCAGAAAGTTGGGCTCTTGCCAAGGCAGATGAAATATATAATACTATCAGTGAAATCATCAAGCGAGCAATGAAAGAACAAAGACCTGCTTATGAAATTGCTAACAAAATGGCTGAGGAAAGAATTGAGGCTATCAGTAAGATAAAATTACCAATGTAATTATCGGATGTTAAATCGAAGACATTTAAGGATAAAGGTTCTTCAGTCGCTTTATGCTTTTTATCAGTCAAAAAGTGATGAGTACTCGAAGTTGGAGAAGGATGTTTTTAATTCTGTTGAGAGGATCTATGATTTATATCTGTACCTTCTATTGACATTTTCGGAACTAAAAAATCAGGCAGAGAGAAGGATAGAAGAAAACAAAAAGAAAATCCTTCCAACGCAAGAGGACTTGAATCCTAGTCTAAAATTTGTAGAAAATAGGATTATTCTTTTGCTCGAGTCTAACGAAATATTGAGGAAGATATCAGAGACGAGAAGGATAAATTGGCTTGGTGATGAAAACCAAGAGATCTTCAGGAAGATGTTTTTACAAATTCGTGAGAGCGAAACCTATTTTGAATTCATGAACAACGACCTCGAAAATTTCGAAGATGATTTAGCATTTGCGGTTGGGTTATTCAAGACGGAGATTGCAAATTTCCCCTTGCTCTATAATTACTTCGAGGAACGGGATATTCATTGGCTCGATGATATTGATCTTGCGTGTTCAATGGTCATTAAAACGATCAAATCTTTCGATCCTGAGGGTAAGAACAATATAATGCCTTTATATAAGGATGAAATTGATGAAAAGGAATTTATTCGCCTGTTATTCAGGAAGACTATTCTTATGGATGAGGAAAGTGAACAGTTGATCGATGAGTTAACAAATAACTGGGAACTGGATAGAATTGCCAAAATGGACATCATTTTGATGAAAATGGCTATTGCAGAGTTCCAAATTTTTAATAATATACCAACCAAGGTGACGTTAAACGAATATATCGAAATCTCCAAATTCTATAGTACACCGAAAAGTAATGGTTTCATTAACGGTGTATTGGACAAGGCGATCGTGCGTTTGGAGAAAGAGGGTAAGATAAAGAAAGTAGGTAGAGGATTAAAAAATTAAAGAATGAGAGTATTATTTTTTGTGTTGATATCTATTGCTATTCTGAGTTGTGAGGGAAATAAGGAAATGGAAGTAGGGAACAAAACAAGCATGGAAGTAGATAATCCGGTATTCGATGCTGGTGAAGTATTGAAAGGGGAGATGATCACTGCAAAGTTCAAGATCACCAACACAGGTGATTTTCCTCTGTATATAGCTCAAATCAACGCTTCATGCTCTTGTACTGTGGCAGATAAACCTGAAGAACCAATTTCGCCGGGAGATTCTGAAGAGATAATTGCGCACGTCAATACAGACAAAACTGGTACAGGAATCTTAAATAAAAGCTTACGTATTACCGCCAATACTTCACCTTCTTTGACACAAGTGAGAATTATTGGTAATGTATTGCAGAAATAACTAAACAAAAAAAAGTAAAATGAATCAATTAATAATGTTGGCAATGATCCTGGTGATTTTCTATTTCTTCATGATCAGGCCACAAATGAAAAAACAAAAAGAGCTTAAAAAATTCAGAGAAGGATTGCAATCGGGAGACAAGATCGTGACGATCGGAGGAATCCACGGAAAAATCCTTGAAGTAGCAGATACTACATTGTTGATCGGAACTGAAAGTGGTAAGCTACGCGTTGATAAAACAGCTGTCTCCAATTCAGTTGAAGACCGATTAGGACAAGCTAAATAATCCCATTCATTTGTGAAATACCCAGCAATATTCATTTTTGTTGGGTATTTTTTTTCAGAGCAGTTTCATCATCGACTTAATAGCTATTTTTAGTCCTGTGAAAAGAGTATTGTCATTTTTGTTTTTCGTTGCGCTAGTGTCATGCGGTGGCCGAGAGGAGCCAATTGAACAGCCGGTTATAATGGATGATGATGCGCGTCAAGTAGATTCTATCGTGGAATTGGAGGATTCGTTGGATAACATAATTGTATCCGACTATGACATGTCAATGGTCGATGAGAAAAAGCGTAAAGATTTCAAAGAAAACCTCATTCGCATCGAACAAGAACATGGTGAGCAGTGGGATTTCTGCGTTTGTGCGGTAAAAAAAGATTCAGCCGAAAAGGCACTATTAGACGATGGGATCTCTGATGAGCACTTTGAAGTAGTCTGGGCTCGTTCTGAATGGATCGACCAAAAATGTCAAGCCTTTGATGTGCAATCAGAACAGCGCACTCCAGACCAACGAGCAAAACGGCAAAAGGATATTGAGGATTGTTTAAAAGGTGCTGGAGTTAATTAGATTGGTTAGGTTGATATTTCAATTTTCCACAATTATTTTGTTATTTACAATTAATCCCCTCTATTTTTTGTAATTTCGCAAAGTGAAAATACTTATTTCATATCTTCTTCTCCTATGTTTCATCACGCTAAGTGCCCCTAGAGGCTGGGTTCACGAATGCGAGCACGATGAACATATACATCATGAGGATTTAGGTGATCATGAATCGGTATCGTTTGATGCGGAAAATTGCTTTGCGTGTGATTACAGTTTATCAACTTACTCCTTACATCAGTTTACCGAGCTTTCTATTGACGAATTTCAATATTTCAAAAACGACATATCAAAAGTAAATGGTCCTTTAACTGACTTGAACGTCACACACTCATTAAGAGGACCTCCTTCTATTGAATTATCCTAACTATCTAAAGGTTATATAATTAACCCTTTGCTAAAACGGGGTTGAGGAAATTCAATAATATTCAATAATGTATAAAATTCTTTTTGTGCTGTTGGCAATATGTCACGGTACAGTAATTGGACAAGAATTGTCTGGTAAAATAGTTGATGCGGAAACGGGACAAGGGATACCTGGAGCTAAGGTTTATATAAGTTCGGTTCAATTCGGTGTCCGCACTAATGCGAATGGAGAATTCAGTATAACGCATTCTTTGCCTAATTATTTTCAGGTGGTTATAACGGCTGAATTCTTTGAGACTGAAGTGATCGAAACGGAGAGAGGAGTAACGCTTAACATTCAGCTTTCCTCTAGCCATATTGATATGGAAGACGTAATTGTTTCATCTCCGGGTTTTGGTGCAACACGTCAAGAAAGTGTTTTTAAAGTTGATCGATTAAAGCTAAATGATCTAAACGCCATTCAGTCTTCTAATTTGTCTGAGGCGATTTCAAATATTAATGGAGTTCAGGCCGCATCAATTGGAGTGGGTATTTCCAAGCCGGTTGTGAGAGGAATGCAAGGGTTGCGTGTATTGACATTGATCAATGGTATTAGAATTGATAACCAACAGTATTCTGGAGACCATGGAATGGCAGTAACGCAATTGGGTATTTCTTCAGTAGAGGTAATTAAAGGAGCCTCGTCACTATTGTATGGATCTGATGCTTTCGGAGGTGTTGTGTACCTCGTTGATCAACCATATGTCGAGCAGGGCGAGTGCAAGGTTGGAGTACAGACTCGCTTCGAGAGTGTAACTATGGGGACGAGTAACAATCTTAATATTGGTTTAGCTCAAAATGGATTTAAAATAAATCTATCCGGCATGTATAGTAGTAATGCTGATTATCAGTTGCCCAATGGAAAGTATCTCGAAAATTCTAGATTTAGAGAGTATGGTGGAAAACTGGCGTTAGGATATTCGAAGAAAAATTGGGTAACACACCTTAGGTATATATATTCGAATACTCGTGCAGGAATTCCAGGACATTCTCATGATTCCATTATAGACCCTGTATCTTTTCAAAAGGACAAACAAGCAAGGAGTACAACTATTCCAGCTCAAATTATGGAGAACCACATTGTGACTTTTGAGAATAAATTCTTTTTCGGCCAACATCTTTTGTCTTTGACTGTGGCAAATACAACCAATAGATTGACTGAATTTGAGGATAAGGTGACAATCCCGTACTTAAGTCTCAGCCTCAATAACTCTATTTTAAATTTATCCTATAAGAGAAAGATAAGTAGAAAGCTCAAGTGGATTAGCGGTGTTCAAAGTGTTTACCAAATGAATCGAAACCAACCTAAAGTGGAAGATTCGTTAATTCCGAATTATAACCAGTTCGATGTTGCTTTATATAGTGTAATGCAGGCTAAATATGGGAATTATGATATTCAAGCTGGATTACGAGCGGATAACAGATTTTTGAATGTTTATGAAGAAGGATTAACTAGAAATTTCTTTAGTCCAAACTTTGCTTTAGGTGCTGTAAAGAATTGGAAAGGAAATACAATTCGATTGAATACATCTTCAGGATATAGAGCTCCTCATGTAGCTGAGATGCTCTCTGATGGACAGCATCATGGTTCATTGCAGTATGAACGTGGGAATTTAGATCTGGATCCCGAGTATTCTGTTCAAATTGATTTTTCATATGAACTGCAACGTGAACACCTGAGTGTTGTAGTAAATCCTTTCTATAATTATCTCTTGAATTATATTTCATTGATGCCAAGAGATTCTATCATCAGTGGACTGCCTTATTACGAGTATGATCAGCAAAGCGAAGGTCGATTATACGGAGTAGATATAGGTGTTCACTATCACCCGCACTTCGCCCATTTCCTTCATTTGGAATCTTCTTATTCATACATCCGAGCAGAGGGGAGAGATGGGGTCAATTTTTCGACAATTCCTCAAGCAAGGATCAACTCCTTTTTGAAATTCAAATTTGACATGAAGGAAGTATTAAAAATTAAAGATGTTGTTCTACAGCATCAGTACTTTTTTGATCAGAACTTTGTTGCTCCACTTGAAGAAAGAAGTCCAGCATATAACCTCATTAACGTTGGAATAAATGGAAGTGTCGGTAAAAATGAGCAGATTCTTTTTGGGGCTGGAGTGAAAAACGTACTTAATACAGAATATATTAATCACTTGTCAAGACTAAGGAATATAGATACTCCTCATCCGGGGAGGAACTTTTATGTATCAATTAAATATCAATTAATAACTAAAAATCACAGATTATGAAAAAACAAAATGCATTATTTCTAGGATTGTTCGCAATAGCTATGGCGTTTACCTCTTGCAATAAGAATGAGTGTCACGATTGTCACTACGATGGGCCGAACGGTGAGGTAGAGCTAGGTGAAAAATGTGGGTCGGAGCTTGAAGACCTCGAGGCGAATGGTTACAATGTTGATAGTGTAAACTACACGGTTCATTGTCATGGTCACTAAAGTCATGTAGTGTCTAACTTCGCAAAAACTAGTTGTTAGATTTTTATTTACGGTTTTTGCAAAGTTAAAGGGAGTCTTAATGACTCCCTTTAACTTTTTATCTAGTTCGAACTAATCAATAGTAGATTGCTCGTCTTACTTTCGTTATGTACTTAGCAAGACGGATTACCTGTTTTGTATATCCGAACTCGTTGTCGTACCAAGCATATATCACAACGTTTTTACCATCCTTATGAACTATTGTAGCATTAGAATCAAAAACTGAACAACAAGTATTTCCGATTATGTCATTGGATACTATTTCGGGATCTGTTGCGTAATATATTTGATTGACTAATTCACCATTTAACGCTGCATTTTTAACTACTTCATTAAGTTCATCGAGCGTAGTTTCTTTACCTAGTTCAAGATTCATTATAGCTAGAGAACCATTTGGAG
>JALRKF010000100.1 GCA_023254905.1 Crocinitomicaceae bacterium
GAACTAGCAGACATTTTATTATATCACGTTACTGGCGCAGAGGTATTATCCACTGACTTGACAAACGGAAATGTAACGACCCTGAACGGACAGGACGTTACCGTTGATTTAATGTCTGGCGTAATGATCAATGATGCAACGGTAACAATAGCGGATTTAACTTCAGACAACGGGGTAGTTCACGTCTTAGACCAAGTTCTTGTTCCAAGTTTAACAAGTGTAGTTGAAAACAAAAACCAAAATGTCACTGTTTTCCCGAATCCAACAGTTAATCAGATTAAACTTAATGGCGTAAGCGGAAGCTACACAGTAACAGATTTGTTTGGAAAGACTGTACTTGATGGTGTTTCCAACGGACAATTCATTGATGTGAATAACCTTACCGAAGGTACATACATCATAACAGTCCTTGATAGTGAGAACGTTTATCAAACGCAGTTCGTGAAACTGTAAATCTCCATAAAATCATAGTTTTTCTTTGATTGATTAAGCCCGGCTGTTGCCGGGCTTTTTTATTTTATATTTGGTTCATGATGCGTATATTTTTTTTCTTCTTTATTTGTTTTCTTCTTTTTTCATGTCAAAATAAAGACGAATTAAAAAATGAACTGTATCGATTTGACATTAGGAACCTGACGGATGTGGAATACCCGGATAATCCAGATATTGGATTTAGATCGAAAGATTATGAATTCAATTATTTTACATCAGGAGAAGTCAAAATAAAGGATGATGAATGTAACTTTGTATTTTACTCAACCTCTGACTCGATAACCATATACGATTATCCGATTTCAGAATTCATTCCTACGATTCCTGAAGCAATAAAGCCAGATGAATATTTATCGTACCTGTCTTTAATTAATCAAGAATGGAATAGAAATCAAGTCAAATTGAATACAACAGAATTCAATACTGAGAATAATCGCGTTTCAAGCGTTGATCTTGCTAGAAACTGTTTAAATGCCTACCTCTGGGAGATTATTTTATTTGAAAATAAAGAAGGAAAGGAAATTCCATTTGCCCATGGTTGGTTTAATTTTCCTCAATCATTGTATGCTGAATTATTTGAAAAGAGAAACGGAATTCCTTTTGAGCATTATAAAATTCCTCTCGAGAATTGGGTCGATCCACAATGTAAGCAATTAGCGCTAAACACATTTCGAAAGATCATTAGAACTGTTCCTATACAATACGAGGATCGCAGTGATACAATGTATCCACTCACTCATGCCAGATTGAAAAAATATAAAGAAATTATTTACCCAAAATCCTTCACAAGTATGAGAGAATTGCAATCAGACAGCACTCTTTTTGCTACTTTCTCACCTCCTGGAATTTATTCAAAATTAGACCCAAGAACCACGGAGTTAGGTCGTATTCATAAACTTTCAAGTGTAGAATTGAATGAAATAATAAGCTCCACAAGTGGAGATACTCTTCATGAGATCATTCTTACTTTCAATGATCGTTCAACAGATAAAATTACAGACATAACATTCGGTGGTCTGGATCTATCCAAGTTTCCCGTATTAAGTCCAATGCATGCTAATAAAGCATGGAAAAGTTCAATGGGATTTTCCAATCATAGCTTTTATGAAAGCTTAGAAGAATTTCGTAATCATAAAACCAAAGAAAATCCATATTACGCCTACATGCGCGATGAGGAAAAGAATTGGTTGGATAGTCATAAAGTTGGAATCGATGGTCCGTTGATTCACTGGGATGATGAAGATTCTTCAAAACTGCATATCTGGTTTCTTTCTTTTGAAAGACACGCCTTGGTGGGACACTACATCATAAAAATTAAGGAATGATACACGGGACACATAACGCTATTGAAGACAGTCGAAACAAAGAAGTGCTTATTTATGTAAATGGTGAATTCTATCCAAGGAACGAAGCAAAGATATCTGTATTTGATAGTGGATACCTTGTTGGGGATGGAATTTGGGAGGGTATTCGAATGCATCGTGGTAAACTTGTTTTTATTGAAGATCACATGGATCGTTTATTTCGAGCATCGAAAGCTACAGGAATAGCATTAGGCAAAACACCTGAAGAATTTATCGAATTACTTCAAGAGGTTTGTCGTGTTAACAATATGGATGATGGAATACACCTTCGTCTAATGATCACGAGAGGGATAAAAAAAACACCATCACAAGATCCACGCCTAACTATTTCAGGACCAAACATTGTAGTTATAGCCGAACATAAGCATGCTTCAAAAGAAAGTAAGCAAAAAGGAATCTCATTGTTTACAAGCACGATTCGAAGAGGTTCCCCTGACTATTTAGATCCTCGATTAAACTGTCACAGCAAGCTCCACGAAGTTCAGGCACTAATTCAAGCCCTGGAAGCAGGGGCTGATGAAGCATTGATGTTAGATGTCAATGGATTTGTGTCTACGTGCAATGCAACCAATTTCTTCATGGTGAAAAATGATGAAGTATGGACCAGCACTGGTGAATATTGCATGAATGGCATCACGAGGAAAAAAGTGATCGAAGCTTGTGTAGCAAATGGTATTATTTGCAGACAGAAGAATTTCTCTCTTTACGATGTTTACGATGCGGATGAGGCTTTTGTTACAGGAACATTTGGAGGATTAACACCTGTTCAGACAATTGACGGAAGAAAGATTGGAACGCAGCAAATGGGCAATAAAACATCTATTTTAGATAGATTATATGATCAATTGATCACGGATTATGTCAACAAAAATTAAGCGTATATTTCTTTGGTCGAGCCCGCGTAATATCTCGACGACCCTCATGTATTCTTTCGCCCAGCGCGGTGATACGCAAGTTCATGATGAACCGCTATACGGTTATTATTTGAGTGTAACCGATGCTAAAGAGTATCACCCAGGTGCGTCGGAGATCATGAACTCAATGAAGTGCAACGGAGATGAAGTGATTCATGATATGCTAACCGTTGACACGGAACCCATTCAATTCTTCAAAAACATGGGACATCATCTACTTAACCTGGATCGTTCCTTTTTGAAAAAAGGTTTCAATATCATTTTAACTCGTGACCCAAAAAGAATGATAGCGTCCTTTTCCAAAGTGATCTCAAACCCAACTATGAGGGATATTGGTTACAAAGATCAAGCCGAGCTCAAGCAATACTTCGAATCAGAGGGGATAGAATTCATGGTTGTAGATTCCAAAGATATCCTACTAGATCCACGAAATTCATTGAAAAATATTTGCATGAAAGCAGGTATACCCTTTGATGAAGCAATGCTTAGCTGGGAAAAAGGTGCGCGCCCTGAAGATGGTATTTGGGCGGAATTCTGGTATAAAAACATTCATAATAGCGAGGGATTTCTTCATTATCAAGAAAATAAAGAAGACATAGCACAAGATCTGCTTCCCCTACATGAAGAAGCATCGAAATATTACGATACACTCAAAAAATTATAAAGTCACAATGTCTACAATTAAAAAACCAAAAGGTCATTACATCTCGGTAGGAATTATCATAGGAATAGGAATATTCGGAATGCTCGGTACAGTCATTTACCTAATCACGAACAATTTTGCATTTATCGGTGTCGGACCAGCAGTAGGTATACCCATTGGATTAATCCTAGGTCAAAGTATGGAAAGTAAAAAAGAGCGCGAAGGAAAAATTAGAGAACTCAGTACTCAAGAAAAACAACGACAACATTTACTAATCTTTCTGGGACTAGGGGTTGCCTTCCTGAGTATAATCGGATTCCTGTTATTCGCAATTGTGCAGAGCTGATAAAAGGGGCCAATGCTCCACACCCTTATTTCATATCGATCTGTTTGATCAATTCATCAGTTGCTCTTTTCAACTGCTCATCAACATTTTTAAATTTCGCATCTTGCGATACATCTAGCTGAATATTAGGCACGGCTGGGTCGATCTCCATGTTCTTATCATCTGCCTTCACGTACCACGCTCTAAACGGCATTCTTACCATTGATCCATCCATGAGACCTAATCCACTCGTTGATATTACCGCTCCAAATGAAGGTCTACCAACTAATGTCCCTATTCCTAGATTTTTGTAAGCGTGCGAGAAGATCTCCGCATTTGAGTAACTGTTCGCGTTACATAGCGCAATTGAAGGCTTATTCCACGCATAGAAGGGCAAACGCTCCGCAAAAGGATAATAGTTCCTGAAATCCTTATGATTATCCAAACTGTTTGTAGCTCCTCTTGGGATCGTGTAAGCGTGTTGCTTCACATTCAAAACGGCCATTAAGTAGTCCGTTGTCCATCCTCCACCATTAAACCTCACGTCGATCACAATTGCGTCTTTACCGTGTCCTGCAGCAGTAAGCTCTCTTTCGAAACGCTCAAAGCTTGGCATATTCATTCCTCGAATATGTAGGTAACCCAATCTTCCTTTTGAGTATTCATCAACCAGCTTTCTATTTGATTTCACCCACTCATCGTATAATTCATTACTTAGACTGGAAGTCGGGCGTATCACAACATCTCTTCTCTCCCCTTTCGCGTTTTTCACCTCAAGCAATACTTCTGAACCAGCTGTTCCATTCAACATTGACCAGAAGTTTACGCCTCCTTTTATTTCCTCACCGTTTACAGAAACGATGACATCACCTGCATTCAATTTGCTACTTACTCTGTCTGCCGGTGAGTTAGTAATTACACGAACAATCCTCATACCGTCTTTAAGCGGCTTTATTTCAACACCGAGTAATCCAGTTGACTCCTTCTGTGTTTCTTCACGATCACTTCCTCGAATTCCCATATGACTAGCATTCAGTTGTCCGAGCATGTTGTTGAACATGTAGTAGAAATCAGTTTTAGTAGATGCAGCCAAACAGTAAGGCTTGAAATGACCTTTTAATTTATCCCAATTCTGACCATGGAATTCCGGATCGTAGAATCCATCTCGAAGTCCTCTCCATGCTTCTTCAAATACTTGCTCTAATTCCGCATTGTGATCGATCTTCATTTTAGCTTTGTAAGGAAGTGACTCGACTTCTCCTCCTGCAAGCTTAATTCTAGATAGTCCTGAGCGTCCGGCGAAATAAATGTACTTTCCATCAGGGCCTAGCTCTAAGTTGTAAGGTGACTTTCCACCCTTCGTTACTTGTTTGATATCCTTACCTTCCCAAGAAACAGAGTAAAGATCTTGTCCTTTATCTCCAGGTGCACTGGAAGTGAAATAGAACGTCTTTCCATCCTCAGATATCTGTAAACTTCCCTCGTTACCTGGTAGGCTTGTCAATTGTACCAATCTCTCGTGAATATCTTCGATATCGATTGTTACGACAGTATCCTTGTCTGCATCCTCTAACGCATCCCAATCCTCTTTCGAACGCTGGTAGTCTTCCTTTTTCAACCAAACAAACCAGATGTCGTTATCGCTGTTATTTCTAGCTGAAACAAATCCAAGCTTTGAGCAATCGCGACTCCATACAGGACTGTAATCTCCTCTTGGATGCATACTTACATTAATTGCATCTCCAACTCCTGAGGCAGACTGCACATATACCTCCGCATTGAAGTTTAGGTCCTCCATCGTAAATGCCAACCACTTACTGTCAGGGCTCCAGGCTACACCATCTTTATCGCTCCATCCTTTCTGTAGAACACGTGATTTCGAAAACTTTCCTTTTTCATTGATGTCAACTACGATGAGTTCCTTGTTTCCAAAGTTTCCACCTTTGATGTATAACATTTGTTTTCCATCAGGTGATACCTGCGCTCTTCTCTCATCAAGACCATCCTTTGTAAGTTGTGTTGTTGAATACTTAAGTGTTTTTAAAAGGTCTCCCTCGTTCTTATCTCCTGAGTTAACCATGAATAGATCGTATTGACCATTTTTATCTGAAGAGAAGATCACCGTTGAATCGTTCAACCATGTTACGTCCTTTTCACGATAAGAGGAATTCGTTAAGTTTTTAGTTAAACTTTTCTTCTTGTCATTTTCAGAAACAAAAACATCACCATGCACAATGAATGCCGCATATTTCCCATTAGGAGAGATACTGTACCCTTCAAGACTATTCGTGTAAGTCTTTGTCTCATAAGGATCGAATCTATAATCTGCTGCAATTGAAATTTGAATAGGATCTAATACTCCCGTGGAAACATCTAGCTTGTAGATCTTAGTATCCATTGCAACCACACCAACATTACCTTTGTCATTGAGGCTAAATGAACGCACCTCATCCTGCATTGTCTTAGTAACCTGCTTAACAGTACCCGAAACAGCACCGTTTGCATCAATCATTGTTTTGTGGATATTGTAATTGCCAGATCTCGCACTGATAAAGAACAATTGATCATCTCCGACCCACACCGGTTGGTAATCCTGACCGTGAAACGATGTGATCTGATTATAGGTATCAGTTGCAGTGTTATATACCCAAATATCCTTATTTGCAGAGCCCTTATACTGTTCTCTTGCGACTCGGCAGGCACCAGCGGAATAGGCAATAAATTTTCCATTTGGAGAAGCAACGGCTTCATAACCGAATGCATTCATCGCACGCTCCGAAGTTCCTCCGTTTGCACTTACCTTTTGTATCTCTCTATCCCACTCCACCTGTCTGAAGTTTCTGTTTCCTTCAAAAAGCAAATGTCCGTTAGAAGTCCAATCTGTTATTGCGTCTGAGGAAGAGTGATATGTGATTCTCTTTGGGACACCTCCTTTTGCATTAACAACGTAAACATCGTTGTTACCATATCTATTACCTGTGAAAGCAATTTGTTTTCCGTCTGGACTCCAGATCGGACTCGCTTCATAAGCCTCATGGATCGTTAATCTGTTGAGGTCACCACCATTGACATTCCCAGTCCAGATATCACCTTGAAATGAGAAGGCAATTCGTTGTCCATCAGGACTGATCGAAGGAGTTCTAAGGAGAATTGAAATCTGTGCATTCGCAACTTGCGAAAGCATACTAAAAGTTAAGATCAGAGATGATAATATCCCTTTTTGAGCAGTTTTCATCGTAAAGCATCGTTTGCTTCAAAACTACAAAAAGAAAAAGAGGGTATCAATCCCTAAGGTCGAAAGTAGTGGATATAGCTAAAGCACCTATTGCCATCCAATAAGTAACAAGAACAAAGATCTCTGCCGAATCGAAAGGAAACTTGAATTTATTCAACGCCAGTATCGCGTCGGAGATCAAGAACAAAAATGATCCTACCATAACAAACCGGAATCTTCTATTTTGATAACGATCATATAATCCAATGGCTTGCCAGCACATAACGACAAGACAAACTACATACAGTGCTACCGGTATTTTCAACTCTCCCAAACTATCAAATAGCATCGCATAAACACTGGTCCCAATTACTAATAGAACTATCAATGGTAAGGGTTTTAAAAACAAACCCCGATAGGATATAAAGGCAAATATGTAGAAGATATGAGCGATGAAAAATGCTGCCAAACCAAGTACAAACCATTCAGGATTAAGAAGTAAAATATCTCCTACGAGACAAAGTGCAAGGGCTGCAATAAGTCTTCTGAAATATTTTCGATTGATACTTACACCGTATAATAACGGTATGAATAATACCGCAATTGTAGTTAAGGGTTTTAGCACCCAAAAAACACTTTGAAAATCCTGCTGTGCGAAAAAGATAGCAGTCATCGCTAGGATTGCAACAACTACATAGTGGATATATTCGTTTTTGTTAGAGAGCTCCATTTCTACAAAGTTAACTCTTCAAGAACACTTACAGTTGGAATTCAAAATTTACCTGATATTTTTTTTTGAAATTAGAAAGTATGGACTAACTGTCATTTTTTTT
>JALRKF010000136.1 GCA_023254905.1 Crocinitomicaceae bacterium
AGATCTAACTGGATTGAATGCTGGAAACTACACCATAACAGTTACGGATGCTGGAGGATGCGAAGTGAGCAATACATTTACTATCGGAAACACTACAAATGGATTCAACGTGAGCTCAGTTGTAACGGATGAAACATGTGGTGACCTTAACGGCGCAATCGACCTTACTATAAATGGAGGTGTTGCTCCAATTACATTTAGCTGGTCAACGAGTGTAACAACAGAAGATGTTACCGGTCTTACAGGAGGGACTTATACTTGTACGATCATAGACAACACTGGATGTGCAATTGTAATCACGGAAGACGTGATCTCTTACAGCTCGAACTTCGTCGTGGGAACTCCGACGATCACTGACGAGACTTGTGGAGATGGTACTGGAGCAATTACTGTAAACCCTACTGGAGGAACAGCACCACTTACCTACTCTTGGGGATCATCTAATCCTTGTTGTACTTTCACATTGAACATGTACGATCTAAACAACAATGGATGGGGAGGTAATCCGATCCCAGAAGTACTTGTTTATCTGAACGGTTCAATCTACGGAAACTTCACGGTTCCTACAGGAAATGGAAACAGCTTTAATTCTGTTGACATTCCAGTATGTGATGGAGATGTACTAGACTTCGAATATGTAGAAGCTGCACAGAACCAAAACAACACATATGAAGTATTGGACGGAAACGGTAACATCATTTTTGCTGACGGACCGAATCCATTCAACGGAATTGCGTTTACGACTGTAGTCAGTTGCAGCCCGGGTGTTGGAAACACACTAACTGGTCTGAATGCGGGTGACTACTATCTTGAGATCACCGATGCTGTTGGTTGTAACATAGCCGATACATTCACCTTAGTTAATAACACCGGTGGATTTGGAATTAGCTCTGCTGTGATCACAGATGAGTCTTGTGAGCAAATGAACGGAGCGATCGATATTACCCCTCAAGGAGCGACAATGCCGATCACTTACAATTGGAATACCGGAGCAGGTACTCAAGATATCTCAGGATTGTCAAGTGGAAACTACACGGTTACTGTTACTGACGGAACCGGGTGTGAAGTAACTGAGACTTACACTGTGAACAACAATGGAACAGGTGTAAATCTTATCTCTGAAGCTGTAACGGATGCAACATGTGCAACATGTAATGACGGAGCGATCGATATTGAAGTTGATCCTGCAGGTACACCGCATACGTTTGCTTGGAGCAATGGATCAACAGATGAAGATCAGGTAGCATTGTTCCCTGGAACATACACTGTAACAATTACGAATGCTGATGGTTGCGACACGACGATCACATACGAAGTACTAAACACAGCATCTATTGATGAGATCGGTGATCTGTTGATCCAGATCCACCCTAACCCTTCAAATGGTGTGATCGAACTTTCATTCATTAATGTTATGGATAACGAAATGAAGCTTATTGTTCACGATGCAGCAGGAAGAATTGTAATCGACAGAACGATGAGCATGCATGGGTCAGGTAAACGTATGTTAGACCTGAGAGAATTAAGCATGGGAACATATGTTCTGAAACTGAAAGGAGAAACAAACTCCTACACGACAAGGATCGTGATACAACATTAAAAGAAAAGCTTCCTATAAGGGGGCTTTTTCTTAATTGGTTTAAGTTAACATTGAGTGTAAGACTTAGTCCAAAATGATACTGATATAGTTGATCTGATAAATAATTTAGGGTTTAACTCTATATATTTATGAAACGAAAAGTGAAGTTAACTCGGGGCTGCAAAGGCTTTTTCGTCTTTCGTATTTCGTGCTTCCAACAATGCTGTAATCTGCCTTTCATAATAAGTAATGAGCCATGCGGTAATAACACGCGTAATTTGCGATCACCGTTATTTTCTTTGAATATGATTTCTCTTTCAGCTCCATAACTTACGCTGGCAATTGTCGGACAGTTACCCAACTCCGGTTCATTATCAGCATGTAACCCCATACTGTCGGAACCATCTCTGTATAAATTGATCAAGACAGAATTGAACTCTACATCCAAGTATCTTTTCAATTGACTTCGTATTTCTAAAGAGACTGCACTCCATGATTCAGTCGTATACTTTTTTCGGCTGTATATATATGATACATCCGTGTCACCCTCAAAACGAAGCAGTCTTGGCTGTAGATACTCCTTCCCAAAAAGCTTGATCGTATCTTGATATAAGCTGTCTACATTGAACCAATTATCCACCTCCCTATCTTTGTTGGAGTCGAAGTTTTCAATCAAATAAAGTTGTCCAGTATCATCATTCAAAAGTTCCTTCATGCGAAAGTTTGTTTAAACTTTTGTTTATTTTGTTTAACATTTATATCTTTATATTAAACAATTTAAGAAACGATTTGAAAACAGCAATCATACGAAAGGCACATTTTAACGCAGCGCATCGGCTTCACAACCCTCATTGGTCAGAAGAAAAGAACCGTGAGATCTTTGGTAAATGTAATAATCCAAACTTTCATGGGCACAACTATGTGTTAGAAGTAAAGATCATTGGAGAGATTGATCCGAAAACTGGATATGTTATGGATATTAAAGAGCTTAAAGAAATTATCAAAGATGAAGTTACGGATAAGTACGATCACAAGAATTTGAACCTTGATGTTACTGATTTCGCCAATCTAAATCCAACTGCTGAGAACATATCTGCAGTGATTTACAGAAATATTAAAAATCGACTCAACGAAAATTTTGAACTAAAAATAAGATTATATGAAACTGAACGGAACATTGTTGAATACCCAGCGTAGGGAAATGATAAAAATATCCGACGAAGATATTGGGGATAATCACTTGTGGACTTCGATTGAAACCCCAATGAATGACTCGGCCTTTGAACAAACAGCCGAAGAAAAGAAAGCAAAGATAGCCCATCACTTCCGTGAAATCATGGATACTTTAGGACTTGATCTTAAAGACGATAGTCTGAAAGGCACACCTGATCGTGTTGCGAAAATGTACGTTGAGGAAATATTTTCAGGTTTAGATCCTATGAATAAACCAAAAATTGCTCTATTCGAAAATAAATACCAATATGGTGAAATGCTTGTTGAGAAAAACATAACACTCTTCTCAAATTGCGAGCATCACTTTGTTCCAATTATTGGCAAGGCCCACATTGCTTATATTTCTAAAGGTAAGGTCATAGGTCTTTCCAAATTAAATAGAATTGCACAGTATTTTGCCAAACGTCCTCAAGTACAAGAGCGCCTAACAATTCAAATTGGGAAAGAATTAGAAAAGGTCTTGGGAACCAAAGATGTCGCAGTAATAATCGATGCAGAACATCTCTGTGTTTCTTCCCGTGGTGTAAAGGATGTTAATTCTGCTACAGTCACTTCTTATTATGGGGGTAAATTCGAAAACCAAGAAACTAAGAAAGAATTCTTAGCCTACTTGAATTTTTAATTTTATGGAAATAAGTCTCGACATAACATTCATGAAATCTCTCCAAGATGTCTTTGAGGAAGAGTTGAAATTAGTTCTTGGCAGCAATATTCATGTTGAAAGAATGATCCCAATATCTGGAGGAGATATAAATGAAGTATTTAAACTAGAGACGAATAAAGCTAACTTTTGCGTTAAATTGAACGATGCATTTCTCTATCCAGGGATGTTCGAGAAAGAGTCCCACGGCCTCAGAGAGTTGAATAAATCATCATTTCGAGTGCCGGAGGTGATTACAATTGGGAGCTATAATGAGTATGCTTTTCTAATTCTTGAATATATAGAAACTAGTCCTCCTGATGTAGATTTTTGGAATGTTTTCGCTGAAAATCTTGCGAATCTTCATAGCATTCATGGCGATGGATTCGGATGGGAGGAGAATAACTACATTGGAAATCTAATTCAATCCAACGTAAAAAATTCGAGTTGGTCTAAGTTCTTCTCCAAGGAACGATTATTACCAATGGTGAAAGAAGCAGTGGAAAAGGGATTGATGAACACACAAGACCTCTTTTACTTAGAAAAGATCAACACATTAACAGACGACCTTTATGGTTCTTCACAATCCTCATTAATTCATGGTGATCTCTGGTCCGGAAATTTTATGTCAGACGAAAATGGTAAACCTGTTTTAATTGATCCAGCAGTTTATTTTGGTCATCCAGACATGGACATAGCTATGACGAAATTATTCGGAGGATTTGATGAATCACTGTACAAGCGCTATAACGAAATTGTGCCGCAAGATCAAAATTGGGAGATTCGGACGAAGCTATGCAAACTCTACCCCCTTTTAGTACATGTGAATCTCTTTGGTGGATATTATGTTCAACAATACCGAGAATTGGTCCAACGCTTAATCTAGCTATTAAATAATTTTTCTAGCTTCTCGAAACGGAATTCGAAGATTCCTTTCAGTTTCTTCTTGATAAATAAGCCATAAGCCAGCTTACCAAGTACACCCAAAGGGGGTTTGAAATGTACCTTATCCTTCATCAATACAGTACCATCTTCTAATACCTCAAATGCATGTAAGTGGTGCCACATAGAGTACGGACCAAATCGCTGTTCATCTATGAAATATTGTTCTTTTTCCACAGCTGTGATTTCCGTAACCCAATTGGAAGATATCCCAGGAAACAAACCTATTCTGTAAGTAATAATTTGACCTTTGAACATTTCCTCAATTTCTGTCGAAGTAATTCGGAAAGAAAGATCATCAGGTGTTATTACCTCCAAGTTTTTGGGATCAGAAAAAAAGAGCCAGGCCTCTTCCAATGAACAGTTTAGCTTTTGCTCTGTATGAAGTGAGTAAATACCTGAATGCTTATCAAATCGCAACATATAGTCTATCGATTGATTGCTTCAAGCATTTCGGCTCCAACAGGATTAGTTCTTGAATTGTACATATTTATTAACGCACCTTCCTCATCTACCAGAAATTTGTGAAAGTTCCATCTCACTGTAGCATCCATGACACCATTTTTCTCTTTGGTTGTTAACCAAGAGTATAAAGGATGTTGCGAAGAGCCTTTGACATCAACTTTCTCTAGCATAGTGAAAGTTACTCCGTAATTTTTTTTGCAAAACTGTGCTATCTCTTCATCTGATTCTGGTTCCTGGCCACCAAATTGATTACAAGGCACACCAAAAATTTCAAGCTTCTCACTGTAATCGTCATACAACTCTTGAAGTTCAGCATATTGAGGTGTATAACCGCATTTAGACGCTACGTTAACAAACAGCATTTTTCTGCCTTTGAATTCTTTTAAGTCAAGTGATGTTCCATCCAATTTATTCACCTTGATGTTGTATATGGATTCAGATTTACTCATTTCCTTGTTGTCATTTTGATTATTCAATAATTCTTTTTCTTCCGATTCAATAAATACGCAAGAAATGGTCAAGATCGATAAAGTAATTAACCCAACTTGACTAATTTTTTTTCTGATACTCATTTTTTCAATGTTACAATGATTTCGTTTCTTCTGTTGGAGAGCTGATAAGGGGGATTATAACCTAGATACGCAAAAGATGCTGGGTCATAGGCTATATCCTCAGTGTTTAAAATACCAACCAATATTTCCTTTTGTCTATTAATTGTTTTATCGTTAGCCCATCCCTTGAAACTTATAGCTGCTACTTCTCGCTCACCCAATTCCTTAATTTGCACTCTTTTATCATTGGGCGTCGGAAGACCGTTAATCGAAGAGAACTTACTAGGCATATAGAACATCATTTCTGAGGTATCTGAAAAACTCATTTGAACCGGCGCGGTCATGGCAATACTTTCTTGCTTTTCATTGCCGCCAAAAATGTAGCCAGCAATTCTACGAAAACCTTGGCTCGAAACATTGCTATAATTGTCAGCGGGAATCTGGGTGCAAGCTACAATTAGTTTGCTGTACTTTCGTATTTCGACTCCCTTTTGAAGTTGTTTCAATACAACATACTCGACTTCTTCTGTGTTACTCGTTGATCGCTCTATGTATATTTGAGAGAAGACGAAGCCAGAGAAAAGGAGTAATAGGATTATGTACACTATTTTCATAACGATTTAAGAAAAAGAGAGGTACAAGGATAAACCTCTCTTATATTCACCTAACTAACTACTATCTATTTGCTAAAACATGTATCACAGCATAAACTTACTACAATGAAGAAAGTTTATCATGGCTGTAAACCATTCCTTGTTTAATGTTTTGTAATAAATGTTAAACAAATATATACAAAATTAAATATCTCACAAATAAATTTTTGATTTTTATTGAAGCGTTGAGAAACTTGTTTGTCATTAATTAGTGTGAATAGGCCTTCGCATGAGCACCTAAATATTGACAAGAGATAAAACAAATCTTACTTTAAAGTCATACAAGATTATTAAGTTTATAAAAAGCAACGCTTTAAACTCCAAAAGGAAAAAAGCGATCAATGATCGCCTTTCTCTTAAATCGATAAAACCTTAAACTCTGTTCTTCTATTCTCTTGATGCTGATCATCTGTACATTTGACGCCATTCGAACATTCATTAACTAACTGAGTCTCTCCATAACCTGCCCACTTCAATCGATCGGGGGAAATACCCTTTTTTGATGTCAAATAATCTACAACAGCTTTAGCACGTCTTTCGGAAAGCTGTTGGTTGTAATTATCAGAACCTCTCGAGTCAGTATGTCCACCCAATTCAATTTTTAAAGAAGGAACATCATTCATTAATTTCGTTAAGCGTTCAAGTTCTGCGGTCGATTCCGGTCTTAAAGTTGCTTTATCAAGATCGAAGAATATATTCTTTAGTACTATTTTATTGCCTACCGCAAGCATTTTTAATTCAATATCTTTTTCAACTTCTTGGAAAGCTGCTGTATTTGGAATGTCAAAATTCTCCGAGTGGAAAAGGTATCCTTCTTTTTTTACCGCAATCCCATAATTTTTGCCTGCCGGCAGTGAGACTAGATATTTTCCCGTTGAAGAGTTAGATTTAAAAGTTGCTATCACCTTGTTCGCAGCGTTATCGACTATTTCAATATCTGCTTGTAACTTTTCTCCAGTTAGAGCATCAGATATGATACCTTTCAAAAGAGTTAATTGGGCTTCTTTCACCTCAATAGTTGGAGCTACAACAACCTCTTCTATAGGGGCTGTAACACTGGCTATAAGATTATCCTCATTGTTCAAGACAAGCGGTTTTTCAGGGCCCAAAAATGTGATCATATAAAGATCTCGTAATCCACCATTTAAGTTAACAGAAGTATAATAACCATGCTTACCACTCGCAGAGAGCACAAAGAATACATCATCATCCGATGTGTTG
This sequence comes from Crocinitomicaceae bacterium, assembly GCA_023254905.1. Taxonomy (GTDB): domain Bacteria; phylum Bacteroidota; class Bacteroidia; order Flavobacteriales_D; family Crocinitomicaceae; genus UBA4466. The sequence goes on from JALRKF010000136.1 coordinate 7,285, forward strand.
ACTGGATAACCAATGTTTATAGGCTTACCCCAAGTCTGTGTTGATTCGTCATAAACCGTTTTAAACACATCAAAACCTCCCATAGATTCATGACCTTGAGAACCGAAATATAGAGTTTTACCGTCCGGATGCATAAATACACCATCCTCATCGTATTTTGTATTTACAGTGCTTCCAATATTCTCTGGTTTTCCCCAACGACCTTTTTCATCTAATTGAGAAACATAAATATCATGTTTACCAAAACCTCCCGGTTTTTCAGAAACAAAATACATTGTTCTACCATCTGGAGAATAACAAGCTGATGGTTCATGATAATCGGTATTAATATTTTTTCCTAAGCTCTCTGGCTTAGACCACTCATCCCCTGTCAAAATTGATTCAAAAAGATCTCCATTATTTTTGGCTCCTTGATAAACGATGAATCGTTGGCCATCAGCAGAAATTGCAGCTACGGCATCATGATCCTTCGAATTCACCTGACTACCTAAATTCTCTGCTACACCCCAATTACCATTTTCATCGCGATATGCAATGTAAAGGTCTTCAAAATGCTCATTCAATCCCGGATCAATCTTTCCTCCCGTTGAATTAGGTCTTCTCGCCGTAAAAACAATCACATTTTCATCTGCGCTGATAACACCGCCGTACTCATTGAACTTAGTATTTATGTTCTTACCAAGATTATCAATAAAGACACGAATTGGATTTTTAACAATTTCCTTTCCGTTATAACATTGACTTATTAGTAGCTGAAGTTCCTCCATAGCCTGAGGATCTTGATTACTCATAGCTGTTTTTTGATATTTACTGTAAGAGGTAATAGCATCATCCCATCTCATCGCCAAATGGTAAGCTTTACCCAAATGATAAAACACCTCATTATCAACGGAAGAATTCAATTTTATCGCCTTCTCCAGACAAGGAAGAGCTTTGTATTTATAGATCGATGACAAGTAACATTTCCCTAATTTATAATTGAGTTCAGCATTGTTCGGATTAAATTCATTCGCAGCCTCAAAAAAAGGAATCGCATCCTTATGAAAAATAGTTCCCATTTCATATCTCGCATTTCCTTCTTTCAGATTCTCTTTCGCCTCTTTGAAGCCATCTTTATCGTCCTTGAAATTATTCTTGTCAAATTCTACATTTTGCGCAAATGAAAATGCTGTTAGACCTGTCAGTGATAATAGTAATATTATGTATCTCATTATTTCAATCTATTTATTTACAATCACCAATATGATTTTTTGCAATTTCTACACCAAGCTCTACTGCCTTTTTCCAGTCTTCACATGCTCCACTATCATCTCTTAAAAGTTCTTTTGCATTTCCTCTATTCGAATATGCATATCCGTAATTCGGATTGATCTTGATTGCCTCAGTGCAATCTTCAATTGATCCTGCATAGTCTTTCAATTTAAATTTGGTTGCAGCTCTATTATTGTATGCATAAGCATATTTTGGATCGAGTTGAACAGCTTTGTCGAAATCCCTCAATGCTTCATCATAATTCTCAGCATCATACTTCGCAGACCCTCTATTATTATAGGCGATTGTGTACTTTGGATCTAAACTTATGGCTTTGGAATAGTCCTGAATAGCGCCTGTAAGATCTCCATTTTTACGTTTGGCACTACCTAGGTTATTATGAATAAATGCCAGGGAATTATCTATCATGATCGCTAATTGATAGTCTTTGATTGCACCATCTAAATCTCCTAATTTTCTTTTTGCGCTCGCACGATCATTGTAGGCATATGTATAACTCTTATTTAAATCAATTGCCAATGAAAAATCTGCAACTGCCCCTTCATAATCACCTTTCGTAAACTTCAAAACCCCTCTGTTATAGTAAGCTTTTTCATTTCTTTTATCCAAGGAAACCGCAGCACCATATGATTCTATAGCCTCCTCAATTTCTCCTAATGCCTCTTGTGATTTCGCTTTCCAATAATATGCATCCCCACTCGGGATAATCTCAATAACACTTTCCATATCCTTCACAGCCTCAACATATTTTAACATTTCAAAATATGTTAAACCACGATTATAAATAGCTTTATCAAAACCTGGTTTAAACTGAATTGCGGCGGAGAAACATTCTAACGCGGAAGAATATTCATTCTTCTTAAAGAAGTCTATTCCCTTGTTGTATTCTTTCTCCGCTGAAATATCGGCGCTATCCAGAATCATAGCCTGCACAATAGAATCCTGTTGCGCAAATGTTACAGAGGTAAAGAACAAGAAAAGTATTAGGTTAGCCTTTTTCATTGTAAAAATTTAAATGAAATTAAAATTAAAAAATTACCACTACTTACCAATCCTATCGAATGGTTTTTGCATTAATTGTTACAAACTCGAAAATTTTTTTGAACGATTAAATGGCACACAAAAAAAAGCGAGAATAGAGAACTAATACAAGAAAAAGCAACTACTTAATCAATTCTATTGAATTATTCCGAAACGCTAATAATAACTCGCCTATTTTTTGCTCTTCCATCGGAAGTAAGGTTATCTGCAATTGGTTTAGATTCTCCATAGTATGATATACTGATTCTACTCTCTTCTACACCATACATAACAAAAAACTTCTTAACTGCCTCTACCCTGTTTTTCGATAAACGCATATTATAATCCTCAGTTCCATTGCTATCTGTATGTCCTTCTAACCTGATGTTTAAATCTTTTCTGATTAATAAGGCATTTGTTAAAGCTTCCAAATCTCCATATGAGTTTTTTACAATAATTGCTTTATCATGCTCAAACTCCAGAGACTGCTCTGCATTTATCATGATATGCTCTATTTCCTCATTTGATATGTCTGGATTCTCCAAATAAACCGTATCTACAGTTACCCTTTCAACAACTAAAGTATCCACAGCTCTTTCAACAAAAACTGTATCTGTAATGGTCTCAACAATTCTTACTGTATCTGTAATTCTTTCCAGTTCCTCTTCTGAAATAAGTTCTTCTATTTCTTGTTTTTCTTTCTTACAGAACTTTAGTCCAAGTGCGAATTCATGTGAACCTGTGCCATAAGAGGCAATATTCATCATTGGAATCTCATAAGCATATCCAATGAAGAATAACTTACGGATATTAACTCCTAGCCTCCCTACCAAGCCAGAACCGGTGCGATACCCGAGTCCTCCGTACAAGAAATCATTGTAATTCAGGTTAGCATTGAAATCAAACTGCTGTACGGCATCAATTCCTTTGTAAAGAAGATTTGGAGTTAAAATGAATGCTTTATTAATAAGAATATCATAACCTAAGTATCCCATCATGTGCCTTTTTAATCCGTACCCGTCGAGATTGGGATAAGAAACATTAGATCTAGTTTCAATAACCTGCTTTGAAGCAAAGGATAATTCAAATCCTTTAAAAGCATATAAAAGACCTGCCTCCGTATTCAATGCATTTGAGCTCTGCACTCCTCCTTCTACTATCACATCCCCAACTTGAAGGGCGATAGCATCTGTAGGGTCAACTCTCATCTGAAAGTAACCTGCTGCAAGTCCCAACCTTAGGTGGTGCTCCTCAGCAAAAGTAAATCCATATGAAACTGCGCCGGAAGCCTGCACTTGTTGAAGCATTCCTAATCTATCGATTAGCAAGTTTGCACCTACTCCCAATGATTTACCAATGAGCGTATTCGCACTTAAGAAACTCGTAGCTGGCGCACCATCAACTCGAACCCATTGATTCAAGTGAGAAAAGTTAACCTCTGTGCAGCCTGAATATCCTGCGAATGCAGGATTCATTGAAAATTTATTGAACCCATACAGGTTCGTCTGTCTGGTTTGTTGAGCAACTGCCTCTGAAAAGAATGCAATTGCAACTAAAACTAGAAATGTTCTGTTCAATCTTTTCATGACGATTACTTTTTAAGTCTTAAAAGGTTAATAGCTCCCTGGTACATTTTCTCTCCATCACATGATATAGCATAGTAGTAAACCCCATCAGGCAATATTGTTCCACCCTTCGTACCATTCCAATCATTTTGATAGTCATTGGTTTCATAAAGAAGCTGCCCCCACCTGTTATATATGTTCACATCACAACCTGCAATCTGTTCTAAATCACTAACTAACCAGGTATCGTTCACCATATCGCCATTTGGTGTGCAGATGTTCGCGATTTCTAAGTTACAATCTCCAACTGCCAAATCTACTGTTACAACTGAATCACACCCTGCTGCTGTAGTAAATACCTCTGTATAAATTCCCGCATTAGTGATGACCTGCGTACCTAAATATAACGTATCACCCTCACAGATTTGATCTACATAATTGGTATCAGTTGCTTCAGTCACAGTTAAGAACAATCTTACCAAGGAATCACAACCCGATGCTGTAGTGTAAAAATCAGTGTACTCACCACTAGCGGTTAGCGTTTGTGCTCCAAACGTATAGCTCTGACCCTGACAAATCGTTACACCTATGTTATTCTCTATAGCTGGATTCACGAATAAGTACAACGTTACAAGTGAGTCACAACCATTTGCTGCTGTAAACAATTCCTGATAGGTTCCAGAAGTTGTTAGCGTTTGTGTTCCGATCGTGTAAGTTTGACCTGAACAAATTGTAGCTGACATTGAACTTTCGATCTCCTGTTCAATATTTAAATAAAGTGTTACCACTGAATCACATCCACCAACTGAACTCAATGTATCAATGTATGTTCCTGATGTCGTTAACACATTTGTTCCGAATGTATACGTATCACCAAAACAAAGTGTCTCTTGCAATGAAGAAGTCAAGATATTTTCAACGAATAGGTTTGTTGTTATTAGGCTATCACATCCGTTTGCTGCAACTAGAGTATCGACATAAACACCAGAGGTATTGTAAGTGGATGTACCCGCGGTGAATGTAGTTCCCTGACAAATCGTAATTGTCTGCTCGAATAGTGATGGCTGATTCAGATCCACCGTAGTATACACAGTACTGTCACAACCGTTAGTTGCGACGAACACATCTGTATACAATCCTGCTGTTGTTTGCCATGCGCCTTCCAAGAATAATGAATCACCTTGACAGATAGTTGTATTCACAAAGTTCTGAATCGGAGTTGTTATACATGGATTGGCACAAGCTGTAGCATCAACCGTGAATGTGTAAGGACATGCACCGTCATTTACAGATATCGTAAAGACATCTGCAGAAGGCACTGGCCACAGTACATTTGTTCCCGACGTAAATGTCCCGGTTTCGACGAGATTCATCGCCCCATCTTCAATTGTGTAAGTAAAGTCTCCACCGTACAAGTTTGTCAATCCACCTGTAGCCGAGAATGTAATCTCACAGAGGGAATTGTCGTATAGCGAGAATGGAACGATTGGCTGAAGAAATACAACCTGAACCTGATTGTCTAGTGTAGAGGATGG
>JALRKF010000141.1 GCA_023254905.1 Crocinitomicaceae bacterium
CTATCGCGTCACTCACCTCTTTTGGCATAAGAGAGCCGGTCATCGAGGTATAAGTTCCAGCGGCATTGATAAAGGTCCTTAGCCCCAGTTCTTTAAAGTAGTTACGTGCCCCTGTAGCACCTAATGATTCAACTGATGCCAGCGAATCGGGTAGGCTAGAGCCTTGCACACGCCACATAGAGCCCAAAAATGGGAGGGCTACTAGACTTTTCAGAACGTTTCTTCTATTATTTTTCATAATGTATAAAAGTTTAAATTAATCAATTGCCGCTATGCAGTCCATTTCAACAAGTGAATCTCCAGGAACCCCACCGTATGTGGCCACCGTAGTTCGAACAGGCGGATTTGGACCGAACCTTCCTCTAAACACTTCATTCATTCCTTTATAATCTGCTAAATCAGCTAGATATACGTTTACTTTCAGCACCTGTTCCATAGAAGAACCATTGCGTTCAAGTTCTTTTTGGAGCTCATTAAGCACATGATCAGTGTGCGCTTTAATGTCTCCTTCAAAATGTGCGCCCTTTCCGGCGATATACAAGGTGTTGCCGTGACGCACAGCGCCTGAGAACAAAGGGACTCCTTGATCTGTTACTACATTTTCTACTTCTTTACTAATAGGTCTGCGCGATGAATTTTTAGCGAACACACCTGTTGTAAAAAGTCCGGTAAGTCCAATTGCCATATGCTTGATAAGCGATCTTCGAGAGGTTGTTTTCATAAATTTAATTGGTTTAAAAGGTTAGAAAATAAGTATTACCAGGTTCTATTTTTAAGTATTTCTTTTATCTGTTCTTTTGGTATAGGTAGCTGATCTATATTTTCAGTTAACCAATTCTCAAAATCTTCATCTATATCGGCAGTCCACTTGTTATCGATTTGACCTGGCGTATATCGGCCTTGTTTTAGGCGAGTTATCCCAAATAAATCTCTTAGTTTAACTATCTCTGCAGTAACTACTACCTTTTCAGCCAGATGCGCGGGTATAAACAGAACCCCTTCTTTCTTTGCAAGTACCACGTCTCCAGGCACTACGGTAGCTTGACCAATTCTGACTGGATAGTTTATACTTAGCAGCATAACCTCAGTCAAATATGAAGGATGCCATTCTCTTACAAAGGCATTGAAGCCTTTAATTTCGCTTAAACCTTCTAGGTCACGGCTTGAAGCGTTAAATACAACGCCATTTTTAGACTTTGCATAAATGGCGTTTCCTAGATTATCACCGATCAACGTACCTTCATTAATCTTCCCAAAAGCGTCTGCTACATAAATGTCGCCCTCAACGAGTCGGTCAATGGGCCAAGAATTGGTGTTACCGAGTTCTCCGTTTGCCTTTCCTTTTTTTACGATTTGAGCGGACACATCTGGCCTATTGGGCATATACTGTACAGTTACCGCTCTACCTACCATAGCTTGATTTTCATGCAGCGGTTTCCAGCCTAATTCGAATTGATTGTGGTACCCTTCATTTCTTAAAACCGTCCACGCCTCTTCGATGGTAACGGCTTTCATTCGTTCTAAAACATCGTCGCTTACCCTTGGTCTGCCATCTTCAAAACGCTCTCCTTTCCACGATTCAGTTAAATAAACCAGCTGCTCTTTTGATAGGTCTTGAGCTACTGTTAAAGTAGTAGAGCAGAGTAATGCTAGTAAAACTATAAATAGGTGCTTCATATGTGTTCTTTTAAGGGTTTTTCTCTCCACCAAAAAGCTAAAGAAGATCCAGATATATTCATCCATGGGCCGAAAATAGCTGGTGCAAGCCCAACAGTTGAAACCTTTCCCATTTCTAAGGCGATTCCTGAAGCCAGCCCACCATTTTGCATTCCGACCTCGATGGCAATTGTTCGACATTCAGCCTCACTCATTTTAAGAGCTCTACACGACCAGTAACCGAGTAAAAACCCGAGCAGGTTGTGAATAATTGCAGCCACAATAAGTAAAAGCCCAATAGATAGCAGGTTGTCTCTTCCTGAGGCGGTGATAACCGTAATGATAAAGGCAATGCCAATCATAGATAGTTTCGGCAATACTTTATCTACCCATGGAAGCCTGTCTTTTAAGAAGTGATTAAAGAGTAAACCGAAGATTACAGGAATGATTACAATCTTAATAATACTAAGGGTCATATCCCAAACCTGAATTTCGATTAGCTGTCCGGCATACAATTTCATGAGTAATGGCGTAAAAAGCGGGGCCATAAGAGTCGAAACTGAAGTTAGGGTGACTGAAAGGGCAATATTTGCTTTTGCAAGATAAACCATTACGTTTGAGGCCAGGCCACTGGGTGAAGATCCTATTAAAACGATCCCTGCGGCAATTTCAGCAGGAAAGTTAAACAGATAGGCCAAGGTAAATCCCAATAAGGGCATAATGGTGAATTGCAAAGCGATTCCGATAAAAACGCCTTTAGGCATTTTAATTACCCCGACAAAGTCTTTTAAACTCATAGAAGTACCCATGCCGAACATAATCAGTTGCAATAGCGGAACAATAAGTTTAGACATCTTAAAGCCACCTACCTCTACAAAGGG
>JALRKF010000025.1 GCA_023254905.1 Crocinitomicaceae bacterium
TGCGTATCGTTACAGCTTTTAAACGAGAAGAAAAGTGTGATCATTGCTGCAGCGCCGGTAGCAACTCCAACACTCATTGGTGTTTTGCCTTTCAAATTTCCTGTGCTGTAAAGTACACTCAACACCCCAGCAAGCAACATCATAAAACTTGCAAGCATGAACATCGCACCTTGTCCGTTTTTGATACCTATGATCAACATAAACAAACCAAGAACTAAAAGTACACCCGGTATAGCAAATTTGTTCACAAGCACTGTTACGTTCTTATCCATAAAAAGTTTTTTTGTTTAAACCGAAACAAAACTACAATTTTTTCAATTTTACAGGCTTCCACGCAATACTTTTTTTTGACCTTTCAATCAACGATAAAACCTTGAAAACTTCTAACTTTCGTTAATCATGTCTTCAATTACGATTCAACAACAGATAAAAGATCAATTTCGATTTACGCCTACCTCTGAGCAGGAAGAGCTTATTTCGGGTCTGGAAGCGTTCACTATTAAGCAAGGAGGATACAATGTGCTGTTGATTAACGGTTATGCTGGGACTGGAAAGACTTCTGTATTGGCAGCATATTTGAAAACGATCAAAAATATTGGTTTACGCAGTAAAATTATGGCGCCGACAGGCCGCGCGGCAAAGGTGATATCTTTAAAAGCGGGAGAAGACGCATTTACAATACATAAAATCATCTATCGACGAAAATCAAAAGTAGATCTTGGGTCTCCAATTTCACTAAACGTTAACCTTCATAAGAATACCATTTTTGTAGTGGATGAGGCATCAATGATTGGAGATTATTCGATGACTAAAGAAGGAGGTACAAATAATCGAAATTTACTTGAAGACCTTATTGAATTTGTCTTTTCTGGTGCAGGTTGTAAATTAATACTTTTAGGAGATATAGGTCAATTACCACCAGTTGGAAGCGATCATTCTCCGGCTTTAAGCAAGGATTATCTCAATTCCTGTTTTCCATCATTACAAATCTCATTTTGCGCCTTGACAGAGGTCTTACGTCAAACAAGAGAGAGCGGGATTCTTGCAAATGCAACAATGGTAAGATCCGTTTCCTCGATGGTTGATCTGAGAATAGTACCATCAAACGATCTAATTCGTCTGAATGGAAATCAATTGCAGGAAGAGCTGGAAGATTCCTATTCTCAGGTTGGAAGTGATGAAACGATAATAATTACAAGGACGAATAAACGAGCGAATTTATATAATAAGCACATTCGTGGAAGAATACTTTGGTTTGAGGAAGAGCTTTGCAGTGGAGATATATTAATGGTTGTTAAAAACAATTATTTCTGGATGAGTGATGAATCAAAGATGGGTTTTATTGCGAATGGTGAGCTCTTAAGAGTGAAGAGAATCTTAAAATATGAAGAACTTTATGGCTTCCGATTTGCACGAATATTAGGTGTTTTCGTTGATTATCCAGAGCTAGGAGAGCAGGAGTTGTTACTATTTATGGAGGCCTTAGAAGTGGAAGGTTCATCGATATCAAGAGCTCGAATGAAGGATCTTTTTTTTGAGGTTGAAAAGGATTACATGGGCGAGCGTAATAAGAAGAAAAGATATGAGAAAATACTTTCAAATCCTTATTTCAATGCACTTCAGGTGAAATATTCGTACGCGGTGACATGTCACAAATCGCAGGGAGGACAGTGGAGTAGGGTGTTTATCGATCAAGGATTTATTCCGGAGGACCAAAAGGGTCTGGATTATCTACGTTGGCTATATACTGCAATTACTAGAGCTGCGGATCGTGTCTATCTCGTAAACTTTGAAGATTCGTTTTTCAATTGAATTCAGAAATCTTAATCGAGGTTTTCCCGATGGAAATGCGCGCATTGTTGATTTTATGATTGAATCTATCAATGACAATTTTAGCATTCTCTCTTGACAAATAGCCTCCTGCTAAAACATTTACCTCTTTTTTAAACTGTTTTAAAATTGCGCTGGCACGATAAGCACTCAGAATATCATTTTTTGAAAGCCTATATTTTGACATCTGATTCAGAATATTGTTATTCTTGATTTCTAGATTCGATTGAACGGGATCTGTGTAAGAATTAACTTCCATCACGATGGATCGATCAATATGTACAAAAAGTTCAGACCTTCTTAAACGAACAAACGTTGAGTCCGTTTTCTTTTGCCCGGGAATTCCAGGATATTGCTCAAGAGTTTTGGATTTATAATCTTTTATGGTTCTTGTGCCATCCCATGCTCCGATCCCTTGACCACGAGCGATGATATTAAAATCCATTTTCTTGTCGAGTAAACCTTCAAAGAATACCATCATTGCAACACTATCCTTTTGACTCAGTAATTTGCCTGGTAGCTGATAACTGTCTGAAGTAAATACATCATTAAGTTCAATACGAACTCTTGCATCATAATTCGGTGTGGCATCCATCATATTTATGTGGAGCATAACTTCATCAGCCTTATCGGAGAGGGCTGAGCCTGGTATCGCAAGCAATCGAACCTCAAATGACTCTCTCTCCTCTGATGGTGGAAATTTAAATTCTTGGGTAAGAATATCAAATGTTGCTGAGTCCTCGAATATGTACATTCCTTCTTTTTCTTCGAATTGAACCCAGCGTCTTCCCATTGCATCTTTGTAAATGTCCAATCGTCGCTGATACGTTGCCATTAGATCCAATGCAATTTGTTTCTCCTCTTCAAGTTCAGCTATCTTTTTTCGATATGTCTCAAATAAATCATACAAGTACACAATTTCATTCTGTATTTTTTTTCTTTTACTTTTATTTGACTTCGTGGTTGGTGTACCATCAAAGGAAGCAGCATTTTTTTTGATTGCTTTTCTTTTTGATTTTTTTACACTTTTTGAGGGTTTTGATGATGTTGAAATAGGAGAGAAACCAAGATCCGAATATTCCTTTTCGTATTTTTCAATCTTTAGCTCTACAGCGTCCTTTTTCTTGTTGTTGTAATCTATCCAGTGATTGTAGCCACGCTTACCATAGATTGAGTTTTCTATTTTAGCTATCTTGTTAAATTCTAACTCATTTATTATTGATTGGAATGTACGACCTTCTGCAAAAGAGGAGTCAGGCGATAGGAATCTTGTGTCACCAGAACCAAAAAGATGATAAGAGAATCCACTCTTTTCGATTACTACAGTTGTTTGTTTTTTATCATTATAACCCCATACATCCATATGTAAGTTTGTAATACGATTGTTTCCTGCTGTCTGAAAGTTGCTGGATACAAAAAGCATTGGTTTGATCTTTTCTATTTCCTTTTTTCCTTTCAGTTCTTGATCTATCTTCACTTGATAAGGAAATAACCCCACTGCTTTCGGTAAACCTTTATTCCACCTGCCTCTCTCATCTTTCTCGCGTTCTTCTAACAGTCCAGCCGTATTACTTCCATCACCGGCTGCAATCAGTACATTTTTAAAAGTTTCGGCTGCACCACCGAGCGCTCGGTAAATTTGATAGGATCTATTCTCTACATATTTATTAATTGCATTATTGATTCCTCTAATTGCAGTTATCTGCTCTTCTAGGGATAAAAATCGAAGTGATTCAAGGATTGCATATTTATCGTTAAACGATAGGCTTGGATTCAATACTTTATACAATTTAGGATGGGCTTCCCATTTGTTGTTTTTGAGTATTTTGGCTTTTTTCGGAAGATCTTCCAATATTAGAGTTTCAAATTGATTAAACTCGTTATCATATCGACCTAAATCATTCGAAGAGTTGCGCTTCGCTAATAATACTTTATTCAGTTCCCATATTGCCATTTTATTGGCTGCTTCGGCAAGAAGTCCTTTATCCGATTTCGCCATTTCATCACGTCTTATGACAAGTAATTCTGGATTGTTGATGATAACGATTTCGATAGAATCATAATTCAATAGTCCAGTATTCAATTTAATTTCTGGACCTTGGTAGTCGAAATACCTTCCAAAATTGTTATTTAGAATAGGACTTTTCTTAACGATGTGGAAGAGATAGGCCCTATCTTCTGGATTTAAACCTTCGTATAACTGCGGGCTAGCATTAAAAATGACTGATAGAGAAGTAAGAAGAATAAAAAGATATTTCATAAAATTACCTTTCGGTGATATAAACGGACATCCATCCAAAGGTAACAAGTTGAAATAAAAAAAGAAGCCTCCTACAATGTAGAAGGCTCTTCCATAAGTAGCGTAGCAATACTATTTTATTACCACGTTCTTTGTTGTAGTTTCTTGATCATTGGATATTTTTAGGAAATAATGTCCCGCTTTAATGTCATTTAACTCAATAAGACCATTCTTCGAAAGTTTTCCTGTATCGATTATGCGTCCTGTATCATCTAAAAATGTGAAAGTTGAATGATCATTGAGGCTAGCCCCTTCAACTTTAATTTTTTCCGAAGCAGGATTCGGTGAAATTACAATGTTATCCAAAGCATTTTCTTCGGCTAAACCAACCCAAGTTGTTGGCTGTACAGTTGACAAAACAATGTTGTTTTCGATCAATGATGCACCTCCAGGTGTCTGAACGGCAAGGCTTGAGTGGATAAATACAGGAAGATTCGACGATGCATAATCATAATATTCGAATTGAGTCCTTACTAATTGAGCAGGTCCTAATAAGGGCAATGTTGTGTATGAAGTATCAACTAATTTAAAACGAAGGACATTGGCAATTGAGGTCGATTGCGGTAATAAAAGAGTTCCAGTTCCGTCAACTGTTGACACCGAATTCCCTGTTAATGTCTCGTGTATTGGAAGGGTATTGTAAACCCAATTAAAATATCCATCGAAATTGTCTGAAACATAATTGGAAACGGAGAACGGATAAGTGGCAACAGTCTCAAGGTTGTTACTAAACATTGCGTATACCGGATCCGTAAAAGATGGTTCAAAATACAAGAAACCCTGAGAAACTCTTTCTGTCGCAGTTGAGCTGTAGTAGGAGGTTAAAGCACCACCGACATTAATTGCATATGTCGCTCCGGGAAAACTGTCGGCCTCAGCTGTTAATGTTGCGTCTAAAACATCAACATTTTTCGTTGTATTGAAGACACCATCAATATTGGAGTAATCCCACGTTACGCCTGTCCCAGTAATTGATTCATAGTTATCTACAAGTGAATCACAAAGGAACATAGAAGTAGATGTCCCTATCGTTGGTTCGTTAGCTTGAGTCATTTGACCAAAGGAGTAGCTCGCAAATAGTGCAGTAAACAGTAGTATCTTTTTCATTAATATATTATTTGCCCAAAATTAGTAAAAAAAAGAATGGATTCGATTCTCCCAAAAGTGAGTTTTTTCTAATAACCCATTATCTTTGTCAACACTAAGAACGTAGGCGCTTTGATCAAGGTTGGAGAAAAATCATTCAGGAGGTATATGTGGGTTGTCTTACCCACATTTTTCGCGATAACTGCGTTTTTTGCCTACAATCTCAAGGATATTCGGCTTGACTATGACTTCGAGAAATTTTTCCCGATGTCTGACGAGGAAACAGAGTACTTTTTTGAATATCGAAAGAAATTTACCTCAGACAACGACTTTGTACTTGTTGCGGTTCCAAATGAGAAAGGAATTTTCGACAAGGACTTCCTAAAGAAAGTGGATCAATTGACTACGGCTGCTGACACCTTGCCACATGTTGAGATTGCCACATCCATTACTGCGCAGGAGGAAGTTTTTCTATTTTCGGGTGGCGGTAGTGCATCGAAACCCTACATTGATTTTGATGATTTTGATGCAAAAAGAGATTCTACAAGAATATACGAGCATCAAGAGCTAATTAATAATTTCATTTCCGAGGATGCAAAGTCAATATGCGTGTTTATAAAGCATAAAGACTTTTTAGGCAAAGAAAAGAGTGATAGGCTACTGGAACAATTGAATGCCCTTGTAAAGTCCTTAGAACTCGAGGATGTAAAAATTGGAGGCCGCATTCGAGGCCAGAAATATTACATCGATAAAATGACGGTCGAGATGACATTGTTTGTATCTCTCGGGGCTTTGCTCGTTTTGGTGTTTCTCTTTATTGCATTTCGATCTATTTGGGGAGTTCTTGTTCCGCAGGTAGTAATTCTTGGTTCATTGGTTTGGTTGGTAGGAGGCATGTCTGCATTAGATCAACCGATAAATATTATTTTGGTCACAATACCATCGATAATGTTTGTGGTATCAATGTCCGATGTAATTCATCTCGTCTCGCGTTATCTTGATTCTTTGAGAGATGGAAAGAATAAATATGACGCGATAATGCAATCAATTAATGAAGTAGGTTTAGCAACACTTCTCACCTCAATAACAACTGCAATTGGATTCTTTTCCCTTTATTTTGTGCGTGTTGAGCCCATTCAGCGCTTTGGGATAGTTATCGGAATAGGAGTGCTGATAGCCTTCATTTTGACGTTTGCATTATTGCCCGTATGCTTTTATCTGTTTCCTGACCCAAAATACATTCACAAAACAAAAAAAGACCATTTCTGGAAAAAGTATCTTCAGAACTGGTTCATTTGGATTACTAAAAAGCGTTCAGCTGTCCTTGTAATTTGGATTGTTATAGTTGCAGTATGTATTACTGGAGGAGCGATGATTGAGGCAGACAATCTCATTATGGATGATCTTGACCAATCAGAACAAATACAGAAAGATTTTCGCTATCTGGGGGAACATTACGGAGGAATTCGTCCATTTGAACTAGCAGTAACATTAAAAGATTCAAACAAGAGTGTTTGGGACCTTGATGTATTGAATAAGCTCGACTCGATTGAATTATATCTTGAGCAACAGTATGATACACGAATTAGGGTTTCTCTAACGAAGGCAGTGAAAATCTTAAATCGTGCATCGCATGCCGGAGATATCAAGTACTATAAAATTCCTCAATCCAAAAAACAATTGAGAAAATTAAAACGACCAATACGAATCGCTCAACAAGGTAAATTCTACCGGACATTAGTAGATTCAACAGGTTCAATTATACGTTTAGGAGGAGCAATGGATGATATTGGAAATAAAGTAGTTAAAGCTAAAAGTGATGGTCTGGAGAAATATATTCAAAGAAAGGGATACGATGAATTTTTTGATTTTCAAATAACCGGAACTGCGCATTTGCTGGATAAGAATATGCGATATCTTTCCACTAGTTTAATCCAGGGATTATCCTTTTCTGTTCTGATTGTTGCGTTGATTATTGGCTTCATTTATCGATCATTCTCTATCCTCGCAATTAGTATCATAACGAACATGATTCCGCTGATTTTTGTAGCTGGTTTAATGGGGTATTTTGGTATTAATCTTAAAACGAGCACCGCTATTGTATTTACCATTGCTTTTGGTATTGCTGTAGACGATACCATTCAT
>JALRKF010000031.1 GCA_023254905.1 Crocinitomicaceae bacterium
GCCATGGTGAGCCGTTACCTCACCATCTAGCTAATAGGACGCATAGCCATCTTTTACCGATAAATCTTTAATTAAGTCTTGATGCCAAATCTCAATACTATGAGGTATTAATCTTCATTTCTAAAGGCTATCCCTCAGTAAAAGGTAGGTTCTATACGCGTTACGCACCCGTGCGCCGGTCGTCAGCAAAAAAGCAAGCTTTTTCCTGTTACCCCTCGACTTGCATGTGTTAGGCCTGCCGCTAGCGTTCATCCTGAGCCAGGATCAAACTCTCCGTTGTATAAAACGTTTAGTTTTTAATTGTCGGGCTCATTAATGTGTTATAATTTCAAAAATTACGCTGTTTCCTTATTCTCAATACTTCAAAGAACTTTTATGATCTATTAAAACAAACCAATGTCTTAACAGCTTTTCCTTATTTCAAAACCCAAATCTCGTTCGTTTTGGGTGGGCAAAGGTATGTATCTTTTTTTTACTCGCAAGACCTTTTACATTTTTTTTCTAAAAAAGTTCGTAAACATCCAACAAGCCATTTCTATATATCCTTCTTTACGTTAAAAGCGGGCAGCAAAGATAAATACTATCTGTTTAATCACAATACTTTTCAACAATATATTTTTGAAAAACTGAATTCTATTTGTACTATTTGAAGATAAGCTAGAAATGCATGTATGCAACTCCATTTTTTAGCAATTCAACTTGTGTAAAACTGATTTCATGTTGTCTCGCTGTATTTCAATGAAGTATTTAAGTAGCCTTCTTCATGTACTATAATTCACGAGCTATTTTGACTCTCGGATTCATTACTTTGAAAAACAATGGTGGCACAAAAGCCATAAGCATCATACCTGGATATCCAGTCGGCATGCAAGGAGAGTCTTCTCTCGACTCAAGTATCTGATAAGGTCGATCAGCTTTGAAGTGGTGATCCGAATGTCGACTTAATTCGAATAATATTGCTCTTCCTAAAACATGATCCGAATTCCAGGAATGTTTTCTTCTCACGCGCTCATACTTTCCTTTGTTATTCTTTACCCTTATCAACCCGTAG
Organism: Crocinitomicaceae bacterium; assembly: GCA_023254905.1. GTDB lineage: Bacteria > Bacteroidota > Bacteroidia > Flavobacteriales_D > Crocinitomicaceae > UBA4466. The sequence goes on from JALRKF010000031.1 coordinate 1,052, forward strand.
TGTTCTATATAATTCACCGTCTCCAAAAGAATGATTCCAATAAACGCAGCTAGAAAAAAATACGTTAGCCCAACCCAATCAAACTGAATATAAATCAATACGAGAAAAAACAGATGGGAAAGGGAGTATTGAACCATCTTATTTTTCAGAGACAAGGCTCCCTTTTTCATTATTTTCATTCTATTTATTTCAATCTGCCACGCTTGGAAATAACTTCCTAGCTGAGATCGGAACCAGAAAAAATACAGTGGCTCACTCATGCGGGCGGTTGCAGGATCTTTTGGTGTTCCAACATTGTTATGATGACCTCTATTATGATAAGGCACGAAATGATTTTCCAAAGATGTCAACATTAGTAAATCACCAAAAAGATTTTCAAATTTATTCAAACGGTGGCCTAGCTCATGTCCCACATTTATGCCAATAACTCCGCACATCAGTCCCATTCCGATAATCCTCCCCACTTTCGTTACAGCACTCACATGATCCCCAACAATGGATAAAAACCAGAACAGAAATCCAAACTGCAACGGGACCATCAGATATAGTAGAATGTCATAATAGATATCCTTCATTGCTTTGTCTCTATCCTCACCTTCCTTGTTGGAGTAATCTGGTGCAAGAAACAATTCGAAGATTGGAACAAGAAAAAAGAAAACCAACACTGGGGTATAGGCTAATACTCCTACATTCAAAAATGCTACTGCTACCGAGACTGGTAACGTAAATATTCCAAGGTATTTAATCTTATCTATTGTCATTGTATACAAATTTAATCAACCAATTATGGATTTCAATAATAATTCGCATCTTACTTTTTAATGGCTTTCTTCCAACGAAAAAAATATAAACAATTAACCGATGCCGAACTTGTCAATTTGTTGCGTGAAAACAATAATATTCAGCGCGATATCATTGGAGAACTGTATGAACGATACGGCCACTTGGTAATGGGGACGAGTATGAAATATTTGAAAAACGTGATGGATGCTGAAGACATTACAATGAATATCTTCGAAACACTCGAAAATAAAATTAAAGCACATGAAATAAAATATTTCAAATCCTGGCTTTACATGGTTACTAAGAACAGTTGCCTTATGGTTCTCCGAAAAAAAGATGTCTCAACAATTGAACTGAATGGAAATGAAATATTCGAGGAGGAGGATTCTGAAATTGTTAAAAGAGAGGTATTGCTGGAAGCTCTTGAGCGAGTGATTGAAGATCTTAAGGAGCCACAGCAAACATGCATTAAGCTTTTCTATTTGGATCAACTTTCCTATCAGGAAATTTCAGAGAAGTTGAACATCGAACTGAAGAAAGTGAAAAGTTCCATTCAAAACGGAAAAAGAAATATAATGCTACGAATTAAAGGACATGACGAATAAAAAGAACATATCGAACGAGGCAGGTTTGCGAAGAAAAGATATAGAGCTTTATGTTAATACATCTGATCAGAGTAAAAAGCATGCTATTGAAATGAGATCGAACGAATCTGCATTTGAGCAAGATGCCCTTGACGGCTGGGAGGCAATTGGATATAATACCGACGCGATGCGACGACTAGACAAACGATTTAAACCAATTGGATTTAACTTCCTAACGATCGGAATAGTTTCAATGACTATGATCCTTATTGTAACTGCATTATATTTCTGGAGAGGCAGTCAAATAGAACCGAATAAAACTATCTCCACTGCGGAACAAACTGATCTGACGAGCCCTTCCAAAAATATCAATGTCACATTAGATGAGGAAGATGTTGTCTTGGATAAAGCTATTGAATTAATGACCGAGGCTGAAAAACCGGAACAGATCAAAGTTCAGATAATACGGTCAGAACAAAAAAGTATTGACTCTTTTCAGCTTGCCAAGTTTGAAATTGATTCAATACATAAACTTGAGTTAATCCCAACTAGTGAAGTGGATAAGACTAAAATGTCCGTATTGATAAAAAGTAAGTTGTTTGGAAAAGAAATTTATTTAAACAATCTAAAGTTACTGGACTATCGCGCATATCGCTCAAGGCCAGAGATTAAAACTAAACAACTAGTGCTTAGCGGAACTTCTGCTGATAAAGAATCATCCGTGCACGAAGGACATACTTCCGAATGGCGAGATGTTGAAATTCCTTACATCGATTATATCGATAAAACAATACGTTTATTTAGTAGAAATAACTTCAAGAAGGCATTAGACAGATGTGAAACGATCATTAAGGCTTATCCGGACGATGTTAATGCATTGTTCTATGGCGGTATCTGTCTGTATAATTTGAAAGAATATTCTAAGGCTATTGAATACTTCAGTCGTTTAATTGATGTAGACTTTTCCAATTTCGATCAGGAGGCCAATTGGCTGATCGCAAATTGCTTTGAACAAACTGGATTAGAAGAAAAAGCGAAAAAAAAATACACTCAAATTCTTCGGGCTGGTGGATTTTATGCCAATCAAGCGGAGAGAAAACTAAAAAAATAGTCGATATCTGTAAGCCTTAGATGATTTTTTACGTTATTCAAACATGGAGATATTGAGTCTGATTCGCTGCACTTTTCTTTTTACCATAATTTTCCTTTTGTCTGCTTCTAAATCAGTAAGTCCGATTGAACGACAGAAAGAAGATTTTCAAGTTTTCAAAGAAGTATTGCTTAAGAAGGAAGGTACACTTGACCTGCACACAGATTTAAATGTCTTGAGGCAGTCTTTGGATAAATTAGAAAAAGATATGCTTGAGGAAAAAAGCTTGATCGAACAATATAAACTTTACAGTAGACTACTATCACTGATCAATTGTGGTCATACACAAATACATCCCAATAGGCCTGTCTTAAAAGAATGGCTCGCACAACGAAATTCTTTGCCGATTGACTATTATTTAATTGGAAAACGGCTCGTTGTAAATAGACTTTTGAAAGATGATGATCGATATATTATGGATGGCAGATCCAACAACGCGAGAAAACGTATAATACCAACAAGTTCTGAAATCATTTCAATTGATAATATGTCAGTACCGGAAATGATGGAAGGAATAAGTAAATATTTATCGTCTGATGAGGGAGCTATTGACTTTAAGTATTATCAGGCTTCATATGCGTTTGATTTTTATCGACACCTTGCTTTCCCGTTTTCCAAAGATTCAATCCACGTGAAATATGTATATAAGAATGATACATCAGATATTTACCTGGAAACTGGTGCAGCACCCGTTAACACTATGAACAAGCGAATTGCGGCAACCGTGGCCGCCTTCAATGCAGGACAGAAAGACCAGGGTAAGTTTCGCATCCTAAATGGTAAATATGGCTATTTTCGATTTACTTCTTTTCAATCTTCTTCCGGAAAATCATATGAGAAGTTTTTAGAACAATCGTTCAAGATTCTCAATCAACGTAACATAGGAAAACTAATAATTGATTTGAGAGGGAACACTGGCGGCTCCATGCAATATTCGCTGATGCGTTACTTTATTGGCGAGGATAAACTTCTTGGAAGATATGTTGTGGAAAAACCGAAGCACAGATTTGAAAATAAATACCTCAAAAAATTTAGTGTTGATTATTTCCAACACAAAAGACTGAGTGCTCAACAACGTCGAGAGATTAGAAGAAATAAATTTGATAATGGACGAGTTTATACAGACGAAATTGATAATAACCTGATTTATCAAGGTGAAATAATCGTCATCACAGATGAAGGTACATTTTCCTCTGCAGCAATACTTGCATGTCACTTGAAAACAATGTGTGGTGCAAAAATACTTGGGGCAACACCCGGAGGTAGTTTTTATGCCGGTAATGCTGGTTCTATTCAATTGGGTCTGCCGAATTCCAAACTACATGTATTTATTAACCCGAATACTTTCTATTCCCATCTTGCCACCCCTTTGGATCCTCTTAAGATTAAGCGACCTGATATTGAAATTGACAAATTAATTATCGATAAAGGGCGCAGAGATAAATTCTTTAAGTCAGAGGCAATCAAGGCATTTTAGGCGAAGAAGGTTTGATTATCTCTTACCATTCTGCGTAGTAATGGACTTGGTCTATATCTATCCTCGCCATATTCGTTGAACATATCTTCTAATTTTGTGAGGACATTATCCAATCCAATCTCATCAGCCCAGTTCAACAATCCTTTTGGGTAATTAACCCCATTAGTCATTGCAAGGTCAACGTCTTCTTTTGAAGCAATATTCAAGAATACGGCGTCAACTGCTTCATTAATTAGCATTACTAATATTCTATCCAAAATATATTCTCCAAGACGTCGTTCTTTATTCGGCTCAATTCTCACAGCTCCTTCCGTATAGTCAAAGTATCCTCTTCCGGATTTTCTACCAAGATAGCCCGCTTCAGCGTGCCTTTTCTGTGTGAACGAAGGCCTATATCTTGAATCGTAATAAAATGCCGTAAATACTGACTCCGTGACGGCATAGTTTACATCATTTCCTATGTAATCCATCAAGGTGAAAGGTCCCATTCTGAACCCACCAAGTTCGGTCATTGCCCAATCAATAGTTGCAAAATCGGCTATTCCTTCTTCGTAAATACGTAATGCCTCGCCGTAAAAAGGACGAGCCACTCGATTCACGATAAATCCCGGAGTATCCTTGCACAATACTGTCACTTTACCCCAGCTATCGATTAGGTCTTTTGCTTTTTTCAATGTTGAATCGCTTGTTTGAACTGCAGGAATTATCTCCACTAATGGCATTAATGGTGCAGGGTTAAAGAAGTGTATTCCGATAATTTTCGAAGGCTCTTCTAATGCAGCCCCTATAGAAGCTATTGACAGCGATGAAGTATTCGAGGCTAGGATCACTCCTTTTTTACAAAGTTGTTCAAGTTTCGCAAAAACATCGCATTTGATGTTAAGGTTTTCAATAATGGCTTCGATCACAATATCACAGTCAGCTAAATCCTGGATATCGCAGCCGTAAGCAATTCTTCCGATCGCAGCTGACTTCTGCTCATCTGTTATCCTTCCCTTTTCAACAAGTCTTGAAAGAATCTTCACTAGTTTATCTTCTGAGCTATGTAAAATTTGCTCGTTAAGATCAACCAATGTAACATTGTGTCCGTTTTGCGCAGCTAGCTGTACAATTCCAGAACCCATTGTTCCTGCTCCTAAAACTCCAACCTTCATAATTCTGTCTTTCTATTTTTTCAATTGATCAAATGCTCGGCTCATTCTCCCTTAAAAATCGGTTTTCTTTTCTCAAGAAATGCATTGACCCCTTCTTTGAAATCATATGTTGCCCCAGCTTCAGTCTGCAATTTTTCCTCGATATCCAATTGGGTTGAAAGGTCATTCCATATTCCGGCATTCACAGCCTTCTTCGTTAAACCTAAACCACGGGTTGGCATTTGAGCAATTTTGGTTGCAAAACCGTTGACAAAATCAACAAAGTCTTCATCGTCCACAGACTTGTAGATCATATTCATTGCCTCCGCATCGTCAGCCATTACTTTATCACCTGTCATCATGAGTGCCAATGCTTTTTGCATACCGACTAATCTGGGCAAGATGTAAGTTCCACCTGAATCAGGTATCAATCCGATCTTTGAAAATGCCTGAATGAAACTAGCGCTCCTTTTTGCAATCACAATGTCGCAGGCTAGAGCGATATTTGCTCCTGCACCTGCAGCAACACCATTTACCGCGGCAATTACTGGTTTTTCAATATTTCTTAATCTTAAAATAATGGGATTATAATGCTCTTTCACAATGGATTGTAGTTCTGGTCCATCCGGATTAGTGGCTTCAGCAAGATCCTGGCCAGCACAGAATGCTTTCCCCTCACCAATAAGCACGATAGCCCTGATCGTATTATCTTTTTTGCAATCATCAAGTGCAACCTGAAGATCAAGTGCCATCTTTCTATTGAATGAATTGAATACCGCTGGACGGTTCATTTTCAATTCACACACTCCGTTATTTATCGTCTTGATTAATTCCATCGAAATTGCAGTTTTCACGAATATACTTAGAAATTAATTCAAGCCGAAGCCCACAAGAGAAAAGGTAATAAATACGTAATTTTATGCGGTATGCAGCAAAAAGGAACACGTGTCAACAAATACCTGAGCGAAGCAGGCTACTGCTCACGACGTGGTGCAGACAAGTTGATTGAGCAAGGCCGTGTGCGTGTAAACGGAGCAAGGGCAGAGCTTGGAACACGCGTATCTGAAGGAGACAAGGTTGAGGTAAATGGAAAGGAGATCAATCAACAAGAAGAGAAGTTTGTATATCTCGCTCTGAATAAGCCAGTTGGAATTGTCTGTACAACTGACACGAGGGTCGAGAAGGATAATATTATTGACTTCTTGAATTATCCGAAACGGATTTTCCCCATTGGAAGGCTCGATAAACCAAGTGAAGGGCTCATACTACTTACAAGTGATGGGGATATTGTAAATAAGATCCTTCGAGCGCGCAATCATCATGAGAAGGAATACATCGTAACTGTTAACAAACCGATGGACAAAAAGTTCATTAAGGATATGTCAAATGGTGTGCCTATTCTAGATACGGTAACACGAAAGTGTATCGTAGAAAAGATAGACAATTTAACATTCCGTATAATTCTTACACAAGGATTAAATAGACAAATACGAAGAATGTGCGAATATTTAGGTTACCGTGTGCGTACCTTAAAACGTATTCGAATTATGAATATCAAGCTGGATGTCCCTGTTGGGAAATGGAGACATCTCACAGACGATGAATTGGGAACGCTCAATGCATTAATTTCCGATTCTTCAAAAACACATGATTAAGAAAGAATTGCTTTCGCTCTTTTCTTCAGAATCTCAATCAAGCTTTGGGGTTGCAGGACCTTTACTTGTCCCGCATAGCTCATAAATTCGCGAATTAGTTCTTCCGTGATACTTGCTTTCATGCTAAATACTGTTTTTCCTTTTGCTTCCTTCTGAATCTCTTGAGAATGGTGCAGCGGTTGAGAAACAAGATATTTTGACCCTACATCATCCGCCTCAAAGACAACAATATCCGGTAGTTGCTGACCACTTGTAATACCAATAGAATGCTTGAAGAAGTTATCGGCATCGAAATCAGCCGGTCTCTCCGATAAATCTTTTGTAATCTGCAGGTTTTGGATGCGGTCGAGCGCATAAGTAATATAATTTGACTTATCTGGATCAAACGAAATAAGGTACCATCTGTTTCTGTATTCCTTCAATAGTAAAGGCGCCACACAACGCAGCTTACTGATGTTTGTTTGGTAGCTTGCATAATCAAACTTCACCCATACAGCATTCTTAATAGCCTCCAATAGAGGTGCTAAAAACTCATTGCCTCCCGTGGATAAAGCCTGCTCAAATTGAATGAACTGCGCTGCATCGTCATCTTCTGATACGTTTATGCGATCTACGATCTTATCAATTGCGGAACCAAACTGACGAAACATGTCTACATTTTTGAACTGCATTAATGTCTTCGCAGCAAAAGCGATTGCAGATTTATCATTTTCTGTAAGCGGAATATCGTCTATGGTAAATTCAGGATCTTCATAATAGTAGCCTTTGTATGCCCTGTTATATTTAATAGGAGCATCGTGATCCATTTTCATTGCAAACATATCTTTCTCAATAGTAGAATCACAAATGTGCTCACCATGTATACTGCCAAAAAGAGCTTCCTCGCATGCCTCTCTTAGATCCTGTTTTGATGGAAATGGCTTGTACTTGTTGCGAATACATTTATCAATGACCCTATATCTGAGTAATGCATTCTTAATGTGTGGCATAACTTAAATTGTGGATTCAACTTTTTTATAGCCAAAAAGTTCATAGAACTTAATTGCTTTCACAACAACCTCTGGAACATCTTCCTCCCAGCTTGAGGCTCCTGCACGAATTTTCTCTAAAACATCGTCAGACATTATTCCAAGTAAACTCGGATTGTAGTTGTTGAATCCTTCTAATTTATTCACATCCATCAAGTACTGCAATAACCCTTTCAGATGCTTTGCAGGTTGGAAATTCTCTAGTGAGTATAACTCGCCTGTCTCCACATCATTTGCCGGATAAACATAAAGTTTAACATTGCTTCCAAAGCCTCTTCCAAATGCTTCTAGTAAGCCCCCTCGAAGATTGTCATAGTAACGCTCGTCAAAAATAGTTTGCAGATTATAAATCCCCACGATGATTCCCATTTTATGCCCTCTTCCTATGGAACAAAGGTAATCAGCCATTTTATAATGCTTCAGATAATTGGACACCATCACCGTGTATCCTAGTGTACTTAATAATTCCGCTCGATCAACAAAATCCTTATCCGATATTCTCCCATCCGCTGTTAAATCTTTGAGGGTTAACTCCACAACCAGTCGTACATTTTTCTTGTCGATACCTTCTTCGCTTAAAAATTGTTCCTTACCGCGCTCCATCATATCGATATGGACCTTTGTTACTGGTCTGAATCTTCCTCGGACAAGAAGAATATTCTTTTTGTAGAGAGCAGTTGCTGGCTGCAATACATTTCCACTCAGCCCAAACATAGTTGCATCGGTTATTCCTCTTTTGACGAGATTTAATGCAATAATTCTGTTGTCTACATCCTCAAATTGTGGTCCCGAAATACGCAGCATGTCAATTTCCATTCTCTCTCTTGGCAAACGATGAACAAGATTATCAAGGAATTCATCAAGATCATCATTATGGAAATAAGACGCATAAATCAGATTCACTCCTAATATACCTAAAGCCTCTTGCTGCGCTTTATGGCTGTTATCATGCATTTTGATATGAAGAATCACATCATTTGGTTCAGCTCCAATCTCTAGTTGAAAGCGAAGACCAACCCACCCATGACCTTGATTTGTTTTATGATAATTAAGAGCTTCCACCGTGTTACAGAAGGCGAAAAGTCGTGCTTCCTTAGACTTCTTCGGAAGAAGTTCCATCTTTTCTCTATACTCAGTTTCTAGCATCGTAACAAGACGCTCCTCACAGACATAACGAGAGGCCTCACCGTACATACTATCCGAAATTTTCATGTCATAAGCTGACTGGGTATGTGCAATTGTACCAGAACTACCACCAGCTTTGAAAAAATTCGCCGCAACCTCTTGACCTGCACCAATCTCAGCAAAACAACCATAAATATCATTTGTTAAGTTGATTTTTAATGCCTTCTCCTCCGTTGTTAATCTTCTTTCATCTATCATGATAATTTGTCTATGACTTTAAAATAACTAAAAAATTATTCATCGGGGTCACTAAAGTCAGGATTATTGATGAATCCTTCATCACTTAATGTCAATAAGAATTTCTTGAGTAACGACTTTTCCAATGCGTCCAATTGAACACCGCCCTGAAAGGCAAATTCAATCAGTGGATCCAAAGTTGATGACTGCTGTATTCCAAATGAGTAATGGTCGATAACTTCGTCTAGCGTGCTGAATCTACCGTCATGCATGTAGGGTGCGGTGTAAGCAATATTTCGTAGTGTCGGGATTTTAAACTTCCCTTCATCAAAAGTACTTCCTGTTATTTCCGCCCTGCCGAGATCCGTAAATGTTGCATCAAGACCATTATTGCTGAAGCCGTCAATGCGCATCATTGTCCCCTTATGACAGTGTAAACAATCTGCACCATTTAGACTTTTGAACAGATCATATCCTGCCCACTCGTCTATTGTAACGTTATTTAATATTTGTTGATCTGTGGACGATAATGAAATCCCGTTCTCATATTTATACATCACATCATATTTAGATGTGCCCGAGATCATTGTCCTTAAAAATTGTGCAATCGCTTTAGTAACTTTGATAGAGTCTATTCCTTCCTCTCCAAAAGCCTTGTAAAAGAGGTTACGGTAGATGAGTTTAGATGAAAGCTTCTCTGTTGCATTCGGCCAAGTTTCATGCATTTCAATAGGATTCGTGATCGGATCCAATATTTGTTCTTCCAATGTTATAGCCCGACCGTCCCAAAAATAATTTTGTGCCCAACCAAGATTGATCAATGCCATGGAATTTCTGTTTCCCTGAATACCGTCGATACCAGTGCTGTACTGTTCTGGATCTGAAAATGCAGCGTTCGGAGAATGACATGACGCACATGACATTGAATTATCACCACTGAGTAATTCTTCGTAAAATAATTTTCTTCCCAGCTCCACACCCTCTACAGTCATCGGATTATCCTCGGGAATGATCATTTGAGGGAAATGCGATGGGATATCCAATTCGTAAGGTGTAGCGACATATGATACCTTATCTTTTCTGCAAGAAAGAGACAACATTAATATCAAAAGTGTCACTGCAAATAACCTCATCAGTAGGTGCTTATAGCGGATTTAAAAAGCTGCATTATCTTTAAGGAAAGTGGCGCTTGATTAGGTGCTGAGTGCGATGTATGTTCAGTTCTTAAGTCAATGGACTGATTGCCATCATTGAGAAACTTCTCCATGTCCAACTTAAGGTCCAGCTGATATTCATTTTCAGCAATTAGATTCCACTGTAAGTTGTTTAAGCTAATGTCTTGAAGATTTACATCTCCTCCTACATGAAAGACAACATTATGGTCGTAATTCTCAATTGTATCTGGAATAGTATCAACTCTTGCTTCAACTTTCACAAAAATATAACCGGGATTCCAATCCCAATGCATGTCATTAGCATTTATAATATTTAGATCACTATTGGTTGGGAATAAGGTGGGGTCACTATGATTTAAATCACTTCGGACGCCTAAATTAAAGTTTAGCGAATCAAATGCTGCGGGATCTCCTGGTGTTCTAAAAACATCAACTCCCTTGGCTCTGTAATCAAATAATCCAGCATCGATAAGCAAATTTTCGTAACTCCTAATATCCTCCAAGAAGCATTTCAATTCTGTAAATTGTATCAGATATCCTTCTGAAGATGTTACTGTCTGATCAAGAAATAATTCCTGTCCATTAAATTCTGGATTAATTGTCATCGACAAATATTTCTCCTGAGGAGTTGGACAATTCTCAACTGAATCATCTTTGCATGATATTAACGATAACACAACGATCAGCGCATAAAAATATCTTAACATAATTATCAAATTTACTACAATAGGAAGTGATTACCTAACTAATTCAGTCCCTGTTTTGTAACTTTAACTTCGTGAAAAATCATTCTGACCCTAAACCTCTAAAAATTTTTAATGCCTCTGCAGGTAGCGGTAAAACCTACCGTCTCGTGAGGGAGTACATCAAATTACTGCTGGATGAAGAAAAGAATGATCATCAATTCGCACACATACTTGCAATGACGTTCACAAATAAAGCGGCGTTGGAAATGAAAGAGCGAATAATCAAAGCCCTTGACGAAATATCGCGATCTAATAATGATTCACTATTGGATCAACTCGAGAAGGAAACAGGAAAGAACCCTGACTGGATTACTGCGAAATGTAAGCGAATTCTGACGCAAATACTTCATCGCTACGAAGATTTTCATGTAATGACAATTGATAAATTCAACTTGCGTCTGATCAAGACATTCAGCCGAGATCTTGATCTTCCCTCAGAGTTCGAAGTCATCATGAATGAACCCGAAATGATTGAGAAGATCGTTGATGAACTCTTCAGTCGATTGGGAAACAAATCTGCAGATAATCTGGATAAACTAATGTTTGCTTATGCAAAGTCCAATGTTGAGGAAGGAAATAAATGGAATTTTCGTTCGGACCTTATCAAATTTGGCTTAATACTCAACAAGGAGCAAAATCAACCAATGGTTGAGCAGCTCTTAGAAATGGACTTCTCAAATGATAAACGATCAGAAATCTACTCGACAAAAGTAATATATGACAAAGAATTTGTTGAACTATGCGATAAATTGAAAGAGGTCATCCATTCAACAGAACTAGATTCTGACCGTTTACCTGGTAAATCAAAAACATACAACCCGATTATTGGGTTATCTCAAGAGACATCATTCAAAAAAGACAAAAATCTTTTCAGTAAGACGCTTGAAAAAAATTTGGATGTAGAATTAAAATCAGGCCAGTACTTTCCAGATGATGTTAAGAGGGTACTTCATGAACTAAATACCTTTTGGGAAGCGCGAATAGCTGAATATGAATTGCTCGATCTTTTTTTGAAGAACTTCTTCAATATGGCTCTCTTGCAATATATCGCTGCTGAGATTAAGCAAGTCAGAAAAGAAGAGCAAATGATCCGTATTTCTGAGTTTAATCTCTTGATAGCTGAACTTATTCAAAAAGAGAATGTATTATATATCTATGAGCGTCTGGGCTCTAAATTCCATCATTTTTTACTAGATGAGTTTCAAGATACCTCTCGGTTACAATGGTTAAATCTCGTTCCATTGGTGCATGACTCTTTGGGAAATGAGCGAATGAATTTAATTGTGGGTGATCCTAAACAATCTATCTACCGATTTAAAAATGGTGTTGCCGAACAGTTCATAGAACTTCCTGGAGTCTACAATCCTGAGAGCGACCCTGAACTTGAACTGAGTTCTAATTATTTCAAACAAGTAGGTAAAGTGGAAGAACTCGATTCAAACTGGAGATCAGCCCGAAATATAGTTGAGTTAAACAATAGCCTATTTAGTGAATTAAAAGATCAACTTTCTGAGAAAACTACTGATTTTTATCAAAGTATCACCCAAAAACCAGTATCCAAACACGATGGGAGAATTCACATTCGGTCTTGCGAAGGTAAACAGGAACTCGCTGATATTATCGATATAATTGAGAGTCAAATAAAAGAGTGTACAAACGATGGTTACAGACCCAGTGATATCTGTATACTTGGTTACCGAAACAAAGACTGTAATCAATGGGCAATTGAGCTCACAAAAAGGAATTATAAAATAGTTTCCAGTGATTCACTTTTGATTAAGTCGGATCTCGGAGTTCAATTAACTATTGCCTACTTAAATTGGAGACTTCATCCAAAAGGTCAAAATGAAATGAAGCGTTTTGCTGAATTGTTCTTTAGAATTAAAGAAGAAACAAATGTGAATCACTTCCTGAGTTATATAGATGAATTACCGAGAAAAAATGGAGAGGGCACTTTAAGGTTATTTAATCCATCCAGATTTATAAGCGATGTATTTGGTGGACAAGATAATTTCTTCCCTGAATTTGAAGGTTTATATGATCTCATTCAAAAGTTCTACGCGATTATGAAATGGAATGAGTTAAAGAATCCTTATCTGCATCATTTAGCCGATTTTGCCTTTGCCTTTAGCTCGAAAAAGGGACCAGATATTCAGTTTTTCCTTGATGAATACGATCGAACGAAGAAAGATAACGCCGTTCAGGTGCCAGAGAGTGAAGATGCAATTGAGGTAATGACAATGCACAAGGCAAAGGGTTTAGAGTTTCCCATTGTCATTATTCCGACGTTGAACATGAAAATTGATTTGAAGGGAAGCTTCCTAATAGATGTTGACGATTTTATTGTTTATAAAAAACCTTCATCAAATGAAACACTTGAACCACTCTTCAATTTCTACAATAAAGAAAAAGATCAGGTTTTTGTTGATGCACTGAATCTATGCTACGTGGCTATGACAAGACCTCAAAACAGACTTTACATTTCGAATACTTTCGAAAAAAATAGTTTTGGGGCATTAATCCATGAAAAATTTAAAGTGCTTCCAGATGTAGCTGAAAATGAAGGAATATTGGAACTGAATTATTATCCAACTGATGAAAAAGTTCCTAAAGACTTTAAAAATGAAAGCAAATTCTATCCAACGGATAACAGGGATATACTTTGGTTCCCCGATATCGCATTGCAGGATAGAGAGGATGTTTTTGAGCAAGAATATCTATCAAATGAACAACGTTTTGGTAGGCAATTTCATTTATTAATCAGCAGGGTCTCATCAAAAGAAATGGTCGACAAGGAGTTGAAAAATGGAATCCTCAATGGAGAATATGAATATCTTTTCAAAGATGATCTAAGTGAGAAAGTGAAAGAAGCTCTTGAATTTGAACCTTATCGTCAGATTTTGAAAAACGCCAAGGAGACATTAGAGGAGCAATCATTTATTGTCGAAAATGGTGAGGAGCTCAGACCAGACAAAGTTATTCTGAAAGATCAGGAAACCATACTGATTGATTTCAAAACTGGTATTCCTAATCAACGCGATGAAAGGCAAGTAGCAAAATACAAGACAACATTGGAGTCAATAGGATATCCGAACGTTAGAAGCTATCTCTATTACATAAGAGATGAAGCCAAAGATCTTCGGATAATCAATGCTTAATCTTCACGTTAGAAAATACTAACGAAATCAAATCATCATCCACAAATTCTGGAACAGTAACTCGTAATTTCGGCTCTACATCCATCGCTCGTTTAATGGCGAATATTGCACCTTCGTTGCGTGCCCAATTTCTTCTTGAGATACCATTATTAACATCCCAATGTAGCATCATTGTTAATCTTCTTTCGGCTTCTTTTGATCCATCTAATAACATTCCAAATCCTCCATTCATAACCTCTCCCCAGCCGACACCTCCTCCATTATGGATAGATACCCATGTAGCACCTCGGAAACTATCGCCAATCACATTTTGTATCGCCATATCCGCTGTGAATCTTGATCCATCATAAATATTGGATGTCTCTCTGTAAGGTGAGTCTGTTCCGGAAACATCGTGATGGTCTCTACCTAAAACAACTGGACCTATCTCATTTCTTGCAATCGCATCATTGAATGCTCGAGCGATCTTCATTCTACCCTCCGCATCTGCATAAAGAATTCTTGCCTGTGAACCGACTACAAGTTTGTTTTCCTGCGCTCCTTTAATCCACTGAATATTGTCAGCCATTTGTTGTTGGATCTCATTTGGACTATTTTTCATGATCTCCTCAAGTATTTCACAAGCGATATTATCCGTTCTCAGAAGATCCTCAGGTTTTCCTGATGCACATACCCAACGGAATGGTCCGAAGCCATAATCGAAACACATAGGTCCCATGATATCCTGAACGTATGATGGGTACCTGAAATCGATTCCATTTTCTGCCATAATATCAGCTCCTGCTCTCGAGCACTCTAATAAGAAAGCATTTCCATAATCGAAGAAGTAAGTTCCTTTTGCTGTATGTTTATTTACAGCCATTGCGTGACGTCTCAGTGATTCCTGCACCTTTTTCTTGTATAGTTCAGGATCGGTAGCCATCATCTCATTTGCCTTTTCAAATGAAAGCCCAACAGGATAGTATCCCCCAGCCCAAGGATTGTGCAGTGAAGTTTGATCTGATCCCAAATCGATATGAAGATTCTCCTCATCAAATTTCTCCCAAACATCAACTACATTACCTAGGTAAGCGATCGAAACTACCTCTTTATTTATTTGAGCTTCTTTGACTCTTGCAACTAATTTTTCTGAATCTTCAATAATCTCATGGACCCATCCCTGATCATGCCTAATCTTGGTGATTTTTGGATTTACTTCTGCACAAACTGTTATGCAACCTGCAATTGAACCAGCTTTTGGTTGCGCTCCGCTCATTCCGCCAAGACCAGAGGTCACAAATAGGTTTCCTTTGGGCTCCTTATTGATCTTTCTAAATCCGTTTAATACGGTGATTGTTGTTCCATGAACGATCCCTTGTGGTCCAATGTACATATAGGATCCAGCCGTCATTTGACCGTATTGCGTTACACCAAGAGCATTAAATTTTTCCCAATCGTCCTGCTTGGAATAATTTGGGATCATCATACCATTAGTTACAACTACTCTTGGAGCGTCTTTATGAGATGGAAATAGCCCCATTGGATGCCCAGAATACATTACTAGTGTTTGATCGTCTGTCATTTCTGCCAGATACTTCATTGTTAATCGGTATTGAATCCAGTTTTGAAAAACTGCTCCGTTTCCACCATAGGTGATCAATTCATGTGGATGCTGTGCCACGGCGTAATCCAAATTATTTTGGATCATCAACATGATTGCTTTGGCTTGTAAGGATCTTCCTGGATACTCATCAATCGAGCGTGCATACATTTTATAGCTAGGACGGTATCGATGCATATAGATACGACCAAATGAACACAATTCATCAAGAAAATCGGCAGCAAGTTCTTTATGTTGCTCTTTTGGGAAATACCTCAATGCATTTCTAAGGGCCAACATTTTCTCATCCTGAGTTAGGATATCCTTTCTTCTTGGTGCATGATTAATATCCTCCTGCCACTCATGTTTCGGTGGAATTATGCTTGGGACTCCCTCCAAAATTTCTCGGTGAAATTCATTCATGATTAATCAGTTTTGTTCAGCAAAGATATGGTTTACGAATAAATTGCTGTGAAGCAATGAAACCCAATCTTGAAAAGAAAAAATGGCATTACTAATGCTTAATGCCACTAGATTGTTTATCTGATTATATTGACATGTCCTTGAAACTGAACTTTTTCGTCGTTGAGTATATTCCTAGTTCTTATCGTCCAGGTATAAGTCCCATCCGGTAGAAGTTGTCCATTATAGATACCATCCCAAGGTACATCAATATCAAGTGACTCCCAAATGATTTCACCCCAACGGTTGTATATGGTAAGCTCCCAGTCGTACTGATCTACTCCCTCCATGTATACTCTCCAATTCTGATTAAACTCATCACCATCGGGTGTAAATGTATTCGGCGCATAAATAATTATTTCTGGCTGAACCACCAACTCATGATACATAGTATCCGTACATCCGAGTTCAGAAGTTGTGATCAAAATAATATCATAGGAATCAATAACACCATCGGGAAACTCTACTTGCACATCCTCTTGAGTTGAGGAGGATGGATAACCACCATCAAAATACCATTCATAAGTACTTCCATTAAATGAATAATTACTGAAGTTAACCGTGGTATTAAAAGCTGTCACAGGATTTGGAGCATAACCAAAATTTGCGACTGGTTTCGGTTGCACGTACAATGCATTATCTATTCTAATTGAATCAACACAACCTTCAAATGAAGTTACCATCATATAAATCTCATAGTAGCCTTGCCAGAATTCTGGAGATACTATTGTATCTTGATTTAAGTATTGATGAATTCCATCAACTTCCCAGTAAATATATTCACTCATCGCAGGATCCGTAGCATTCACAATTGTAAAAATAGCTGGCTCACATTGGATAGGATTCAATACCTGATATTCTGGAATTGGTAGCGGCGCTACACGGATATTAGAAGTTAAAATAAGTGGTGTCGATTCACATCCATCCGTAATCGTAACCGTATAATCCTGAGTTATCGGAGGACTTACTGTAATTGAGTGTGATCCCACACCATTGTGTGTCTCACCTGATGACCAAATGAATTCATAAGGTTGGCCAATGCCACCCGATGCAATGGCTGAAATGGTTGTTCCGTAACCAGGGCATATTGTATCCCAAGGAGAAATTACACCTGATAATGGAGGCCTCACTGAGACTTCAATTGCTGCTGGCTGCGATATACAGCCGTTTTGATTGGTAGCGAAAACAGTATATACTGTTTGTGTCAATGGACTAACATCTTGGTAGGCTCCTGTATTCGCTGTATGGTCCCAAGTGTAAAAATAAGACGTGCCTCCTGTTGCTGAAGCAAACATGTATGCCGTACCATTTTCACAAATCAAGGTGTCATTGCTTACATACACTTGAACTGGAGAAGGATCAAAAACATCAACATCTACGCACTTTTGACATCCTGTCACAGTTCTGCCGCAAACGGTGTAAGTACCCGCACTAAAAACAACAGCAAAGGAATCAACTACCCAAGTGGCTCCGCCATCAAAACTATATTCTATTGCATCTAAACTTGTAATGTGAATTTCACCATCTGCGAATCCTTCACAAGTAGGATCAATTACTGAAGCAATTACATCGAGCTCAGATACATCCACAAGCATTGTATCATACCTATTACCACAAATGGCATTTGTTTCTCTCAGTATAAACTCATAAAGTCCTGTTTGATTTACAGAAACCTGAGCGTTGAGCGTGGTAAAGTTTGGAGTGAAGTTAACGGTGGGTGTGGGCGAAACTGATGACGCATCGAAGGTCCATAACCCGCTATTGTTCAGTGGGTCATCTAAAGTTCCATTTAATTGAATTAGGTCTCCCAAACATATCGACTGATCCGGACCAGCATCTGGCTGCTGTGGGTTTTGAACGAAAATTGTGAACGTATCTACAGCAGCTAAAACGCCATTATCAAAGATTTCTACGTGATATTCTGTTGTTACTAATGGTGTTACTTGAACATTTACACCACTAGTTGTGTTCGATACTCCGGTGGTAACTAACCAATTAAATGTAGGATTAGCTATCACCGCGGGTGCTGTAATAGTAACGTCAGCCGTTTCTCCGAGGCATATTGTTTGATCTGGTGTATCCGGAGTGCAAGAGACTACGGCACTATTTGGATTGTTATTCCCGGGAATATCATTACCAAAAGTTAAAGGAACATTTCCAGATCCTGAACTAAAATTGGAAAAACATAAAACATATTGTTCACCTGCAACTACAGGTATAGCATATTCAAAGTTTGATTGGTTTGCTCCTGGAGGAAGAGAACCCTGCGCATACATTCCAGTAAATCCAGCGGATGAACCATTCCAATTACAAGCAGCTGGGGGAAGCGTATTATTCTGTATGTCTGTACAAGCATTGCCAGCAGCACCATCGTAATAAGGCCATAAAGCCCAATCGTAATATCCTGAACTACCTGAAGATCCTATCGTGAACTCCAGAACCCCAGATGAACCAACATTAATAACAAACCAATTTGGATTGAGTTCTCCTGAAAGCAAACAGCCGGAGTTCCCTGCTGGACCTGGATTAATACTCGGATTTGAAGTGGTACTTCCCGTTGGAATGTCATTCACGGCTCCGGGTCCTATACTTAAGGAAAAAAGTGTACCATTATCTGAGCACACATATTCCGCGTCTTGACAATCTGGAGCTTGATTTGGGGCTATCTGAGCAAATAAATTCGCTAAAAAAAAGATTGAAAAAAGTCCTAGCAAATACTTCATGGCTTATTGTTGACAATTTTCAAATGGATATAGATCAATCTCATCAATACCGTACACTCCTATCTGAACGCACCTAACGGACTCTGAGTAAGTATTAAACCAAGACTTTAGCTCCTGCTCTGTTAAGTGTTCAATATCTTTCGTGAGAATAAATGCTCGTTGCGTATTATGATCTAGTCGGACTAACTGAACATTCGGATGTTCTTTTATTTGAGTCTCAACTTGGAGTAATTCAATTTCATCTGCAATAACAAAAACACACTGTGCAAATAATGTTGGACTCTCCTGCTGCGCAAAGAGATTTGACGCTATCAATACTACGAAAATTAATAGATATTGTCTCATACTCAGAGTAGTTACACTTCCAAGACGTCAATTGTCATGGAAAGTTGCGTTGATCTTAAGTTTGATACAAATCTAGGCCTCCTTGGCGAACAATACCAATTTATCTGCTTTTTTTAACAGAAATAATTGAAATCCTACAAATATTTAAACGTCTTGCCAGGGTATATGGCTGTTTGTCCCAATTCTTCTTCAATTCTGAGAAGTTGGTTGTATTTTGCCATTCTGTCAGAACGAGATGCTGATCCAGTTTTAATCTGTCCACAATTTAATGCTACTGCAAGGTCAGCAATGGTGTTATCTTCGGTTTCACCAGACCTGTGGCTCATAACACTTGTATATCCGTTTCTTATTGCCATTTGCACTGCTTCTATCGTCTCGGTTAATGTTCCGATCTGATTTACTTTTACAAGAATTGAGTTTGCTATAGACTCGTCTATTCCTCTTGCGAGTCGCTTGGTATTTGTTACAAATAGATCATCACCTACTAACTGAACCTTGTGTCCAAGTTTTTCAGTAGCAAGCTTCCATCCCATCCAATCATCTTCTGCTAAGCCGTCTTCGATAGATACTATTGGGTATTTTTCACACCAATCCACCCAGAAGTTCACCATCTCCTCAGATGACATTTGCTCTCCTGTACTTTCGAAAACATATTTCTGAGTGTCTTCATTATAAAACTCAGATGAAGCAGCATCTAAGGCAATGTACACATCTTCTCCAGCCTTGTAACCCGCTTTTTCAATGGCCTCAATCACGACTTGAATCGCTTCTTCGTTTGAACCAAGGTTCGGTGCAAAACCTCCTTCATCTCCAACATTCGTCGACATACCTCTCGACTTCAATACATTTTTCAAATGATGAAAGATCTCAGTCCCCCAGCGTAAACCTTCGGAAAACGATTCTGCTCCAAATGGCATTACCATAAACTCTTGAATGTCGATCTTGTTATCCGCATGTGATCCTCCGTTTAAAATATTCATCATCGGAACAGGCATTGTTACAGCGCCGACTCCACCTACATATTTAAACAAGCCAAGTCCTGATTCGTCAGCAGCAGCTTTGGCACATGCCAAAGAAGTTCCGAGAATTGCATTGGCTCCAATGTTAGATTTGTTATCGCTTCCATCAAGCTCAATCAATTTAGTATCGATCGCCTTTTGGTCGCAGACATCAAATCCGCGTAAAGCTTCATCAATAATCGAGTTTACATTTGCTACAGCTTTTAAAACTCCTTTTCCAAGATAAGCTGAGTTATCACTATCTCTCAGCTCTACCGCCTCATGTATCCCTGTAGATGCACCTGAAGGAACTGCAGCACGCCCTAAAACACCTGAAGTCGTAATTACGTCTACTTCAACCGTTGGATTACCTCTTGAATCCAATATCTGACGGCCAATAATCTTAGCTATGTAACTCATTATTTATTTTTTTTCATGTTATCAATAAACTGATCGAAAAGATATCTCGAATCATGAGGACCTGCTGAAGCCTCCGGATGATACTGAACAGAGAACATCGGCTTCGATTTAAAAGCAATACCTGCTAGCGTATCATCATTCAAGTGAATGTGAGTCATTTCGATCTCATCGTTATCAGAAACACTGTCTTTTGACACAACGAATCCATGGTTCTGCGAAGTAACCTCGCCTCTTCCTGTAATCAAATTCTTGATCGGATGGTTAATTCCTCTATGTCCATTGAACATCTTCTCCGTTTTTAATCCTTGACTCAACGAAAGGATCTGGTGTCCTAGACAAATTCCGAAAATAGGTTTGTTCAATGCAACGATATTCTTTACTAGCTCAACTGAAGCGGGCATTGCTGAAGGATCTCCAGGGCCATTCGAAAGCATGTATCCGTCTGGGTTAAATGATTCCATTTCCTCTACCGAGGTGTTCATAGGGAACACTCTTACATGACATCCTCTCTCTACCAAGCATCTAATTATGTTCTTTTTTACTCCAAAATCAACTAAGGCTACTTTGTAAACTTTATTTTCCGGTTCAATATCATAAATACTGGAAGTTGTAACCTTTGAGGAAAGTTCAAGACCAGCCATCGAAGGAACATCCTTAAGCTTTCCTTTCAAAATATCAATATCTAATTGCTCAGAGGAGATAATACAATTCATTGCACCAGCATTACGAATGTGACGAACTAAAGCACGTGTATCAACATCTGCAATACCGACTTTTTCATTCTCAAGCATGTAATCTTGAAGTGATTTTGAGCCAGAAGGTCGTGAGTAACCATCAGAGAATTTTTTAATAACCATTCCGGCCACTTTAATACCATCGGATTCAATCTCTTGCTCATGAACACCATAGTTACCTATATGTGCCGTATTCATTATTAAAATCTGTCCATAATACGAAGGATCTGTAAACACCTCTTGATATCCGGTCATCCCCGTATTAAAGGCAATCTCTCCTGCTGTTGTTCCAGTTTTCCCAATGGCTGTGCCATCAAATACGGTTCCATCTTCTAATAGTAATACTGCTGGTTTTTTCTCTGACATATTGAAAATATTTGTACAAAATTATAATTTCACTTAATATTTTGGGTCGAAAGTTATCCACAAAAAAAGGGCAATGATACCATTGCCCTTCTATGCATCTGCATTTTCAATTTACTCTTCTTTCTTTTCTTCTGATTCAGAATCACTATCTTCAGCAGATTCGTCAGCTTTGTCATCTGCTTCTGCCGCTGGCGTTTCCTCAGCAACTTCTTCTGTAGTCTCTTCCGCTTCAGGAGCTTCTGATACAGTCTCTTCTGCTGCCGGAGTGTCTTCTACAATTGCCTCTGCATTATCTTCAGCCTCTACCTCAGGAGTTTCCTCCACAACTACTTCTTCAGTATCTGCCGCTTCTACCTCAGGGGTTTCCTCAGCAACTTCTTCAACAATCTCTTCTGCTTCAGGAGTTTCTTCTACAATTGCCTCAGTAGTATCTTCCGCCTCTACCTCAGAGGTTTCCTCCATAACTGCTTCTTCAGTATCTGTCGCTTCTGCTTCAGGGGATTCCTCCACAACTGCTTCTGTGGTCTCTTCCAGTTCTACTTCAGAAGAATCCTCTGCTACTGCTTCAACTGCCTTCGTTTTGCCTCCACCTCTTCTTGAACGTCGCGTTGTTTTCTTCGCAGACTCATTTGTGTACAACTCGTTGAAGTCAACTAATTCAATCAAGCACATTTCCGCATTATCACCAAGTCTGTATCCCGTTCGGATAATACGAGTATATCCGCCTTGTCTGTCAATAATTTTTGGTGCAACTTCTCTAAACAGTTCGTTAACCACATCCTTATTCTGTAGATATCTGAATACTGATCTTCTTGAATGCGTTGAGTCTGTCTTCGCCTTTGTAAGAATTGGCTCCACAAATCCACGAAGAGCTTTTGCCTTAGCTACAGTTGTGTTAATCCTTTTGTGTTCTATCAATGAGCAAGCCATATTGGAAAGCATCGCTTTCCTGTGTGCAGTCTTTCTTCCTAAATGATTAAATTTTTTACCGTGTCTCATAACTTTAATTTCGTAAGTAACGGTTAACTGAATCTTCGTATCGCTTAAGTTCAGCCACCTATTACGCCATTTTTAAATAATTATCTGCGATACTAGTCTTTATCTAACTTGTATTTAGAAACATTCATCCCGAAAGAGAGTCCCTTGCTATCAACAAGATCCTCCAATTCTGTAAGTGATTTCTTACCGAAGTTTCTAAATTTCAAGAGATCGTTCTTATTGTAGGAAACTAGGTCTCCCAATGTTTCAACATCTGCTGCCTTAAGACAATTCAATGCACGAACTGAAAGATCCATATCTACTAGTTTTGTTTTCAATAGTTGACGCATGTGAAGCGATGTCTCATCGAACTCTTCAGTTTCTGATTTAACCTCACTATCAAGAGTGATACGCTCATCAGAGAACAACATGAAGTGGTGAATAAGAATCTTAGCTGCTTCTTTCAATGCATCTTTTGGATGAATTGAACCATCCGTTATGATATCAAAAACTAGTTTTTCATAGTCTGTCTTCTGCTCAACACGATAGTTTTCAATTGTATACTTTACGTTCTTGATTGGGGTAAAGATTGAATCTACCGCGATGGTGCCAAACGCTGCATTACTGTCCTTGTTCTCCTCAGCAGGCAAATAACCTCGCCCTTTTACAATGCTCAGTTCCATTTCGATCTTGACTGAAGATTCCATGTTACAAATCACTTGATCCGGATTCAATACCTGAAATGCTGATGTAAACTTGCCTATATCTCCCGCAGTCAACTGATCCTGACCAGAGACAGTAACCACTACAGTTTCTGAATCTGTTCCTTCTATCTGTTGCTTGAATCGAACCTGCTTCAGGTTCAGGATAATTTCCGTTACATCTTCTACAACTCCTTTTATAGTTGAAAACTCATGATCTACTCCATCAATGCGAACAGATGCGATCGCGAAACCTTCCAATGAAGAAAGAAGGATTCTTCTGAGTGCATTACCAATTGTGATACCGTAACCAGGTTCTAATGGACGAAACTCGAATTGTCCTTCGTGATCATCCGACTGGATCATAATTACCTTGTCCGGTTTTTGAAAATCTAAAATTGCCATTTGTTTTTCTTCTTTTTAATTGTTTCCCGGTTGCGCGGTTTAAAGGATTGAAGAATTCCAATAAACCCTTTGGCCGAAATCCAATGGTTAATTATTACTTCGAGTACAATTCGACGATCAGTTGCTCCTTGATGTTCTCAGGGATCATTTCACGTGATGGTACTGCTACTACTTTTCCTTCCATTTGTGAAGGGTTCCACTCCAACCAGTCAAATGAGTTAGAGCTAGAAGCCAATGAATTGGAGATTGCCTCAAGAGACTTAGATTTCTCTCTTACACCGATCACATCTCCAACCTTAACTGAATAAGAAGGTATGTTTACAACTTCACCGTTAACAGTGATGTGCTTATGACCTACGAACTGTCTTGCAGCTCTACGCGTAGGAGCGATTCCCATTCTGAAAACTGTGTTATCCAAACGTGCTTCACAAAGTTGCAATAGGTTTTCCCCTGTTACACCTTTCATACGAGACGCTTTATCGAACATGTTTGAGAACTGACGCTCAAGAATTCCGTAAGTATACTTCGCTTTTTGTTTCTCACCTAATTGAATGGAATATTCTGATTGCTTTCCTCTTCTTTTGTTTGGACCATGTTGTCCTGGACCGTACTGTCTGCGCTCCAACGCTTTATCAGGGCCAAAGATTGGATCTTTGAAACGACGTGCGATTTTTGATTTAGGACCTGTATATCTTGCCATTTTTAGTTGTGTTAAAAAGGGGGTTATGAATTAAGGCTTACTCCTTCGATAACCACTATTCCTTTCTGTTAATAAAATTATACTCTTCTTCTTTTCGGAGGACGACATCCGTTATGTGGCAATGGAGTAACATCAATGATCTCTGTTACTTCAATTCCACTGTTGTGTAGTGAACGGATTGCAGATTCTCTCCCAGAACCTGGTCCTTTCACATACACCTTAACTTTTCGTAGTCCGAAGTCATGTGCTTCCTTCGCCGCATCCTCTGCTGCAACTTGTGCAGCGTACGGTGTGTTCTTTTTAGAACCTCTGAAGCCCATCTTACCTGCTGAAGACCAAGAAATAACTTGTCCAGCTGTGTTGGTCAAAGAAATAATAACATTGTTGAAGGTAGCTTGGATATGCGCTTCACCCATTGCATCTACTTTGACATTCTTCTTCTTTTTCTGATTAGACTTTGCCATCTTACTTATTTATTATTTAGTTGCTTTCTTCTTGTTAGCAACTGTTTTTCTCTTACCTTTTCTCGTTCTAG
Source organism: Crocinitomicaceae bacterium (assembly GCA_023254905.1). Taxonomy (GTDB): domain Bacteria; phylum Bacteroidota; class Bacteroidia; order Flavobacteriales_D; family Crocinitomicaceae; genus UBA4466. The sequence goes on from JALRKF010000031.1 coordinate 26,249, forward strand.
AGTTGTTCTTAGTTCTTTGACCTCTTAGTGGAAGACCAGCTCTATGTCGAATACCTCTTTGACATCCTATATCCATAAGACGCTTGATGTTCATTTGTACCTCAGAACGAAGGGCTCCTTCTACTTTGATATCGTTTACAACTGTCCTAATTGCTCCGAGTTGATCATCATTCCAGTCTTGTACTTTGATGTTCTCATCAACCTTTGCATTAGCCAAGATTTTTTTTGCCGTGCTTCTTCCGATACCGTAGATGTAAGTCAATCCAATTACACCTCTTTTATTTTTTGGTAAATCTATACCTGCAATACGTGCCATACTAATAATCTTTTATCCTTGTCTTTGTTTGAATTTCGGATTCTTCTTGTTAATCACGTAAACTCTACCTTTTCTTTTAACGATCTTGCAATCGGCTGATCGCTTTTTTACTGATGCTCTTACTTTCATTTTTAAAGTATTTAAGTTAATCCGTTCTCAATTTCCCAGAGGAGACAGATGTTGGTCTGTATATCAAGAACTTCGTTTGTTACTTATATCTAAATGTTATTCTACCTTTTGTTAAATCATAAGGCGACATCTCAACCTTTACTCTATCTCCTGGTAAAATTTTGATGTAGTACATTCTCATCTTTCCAGAGATGTGCGCTGTGATCACATGACCATTCTCTAGTTCAACTCTAAACATCGCGTTCGACAATGCTTCGATAATTGTTCCGTCCTGCTCTATTGATGCTTGTTTCGCCATAATTTACATTCCTGATAATTCTTGTGTCTTCCTTCCCTTCACACGTGTACCTTCCATAAGACCATCCATGTGTCTGTTCAATAGGTAAGATTCAATTTGCTGAAGCGTGTCCAAGACAACTCCGACCATAATCAGCATGGATGTTCCTCCAAAAAACATCGCGAAAGCATCATTCACACCTGCAAGATTTGCCAAGGCAGGAATAACCGCAACGAATGCCAAGAATAGTGATCCAGGGAACGTAATTCTCGAAACAAGGGAATCAACATATTCAGCAGTTTCTTCACCAGGACGAACTCCGGGTATGAACGCCCCGCTTCTTTTCAAGTCGTCAGCAATTTTTCTTGGATTGATCATTATAGCTGTGTAGAAATACGTAAACACAATAATCAGTACCGCTAAAACTAAATTATAACCAAAACCATATATATCACTGAAATTTCTTGCCAAAAATCCACTACCTGAAGCAAACAGCATCACAGGAAGTGTCATTATCGCTTGTGCAAAAATGATCGGCATCACACCTGACGCATTCACCTTTATAGGTAGGTAGCTTCGCGCACCTTGGCCTTCAGGTGATCTTGCACCCACTACTCTCTTCGCTGTATTCAATGGAACTCTTCGAACTCCTTGAACAATGAGAACGGTTGCTAAAACTACTACTACAAACATAAAGATCTCTAATACAATCTTAATCAAGTTGCCTGAGTCAATGCTAATACCTATTTCTGACATAAAAGCTTCCGGAAGTCTTGCTAAGATTCCCACTGTGATCAACAACGAGATCCCGTTTCCAACTCCCTTATCTGTAATTCTTTCTCCGAGCCATACAGCAAACATTGCTCCAGCAACGAGCACGGTGATAGACTGCATCCACCAAAACGTTCCTGCTCCTTCCGGAAGGGCTCCTTTACTCTCCACATATAATGTTAAATATGTAGGAGCTTGCAATGCACAGATGACAATCGTTAGTATTCTTGTGTAACTATTGATTCTTTTTCTTCCCGATTCACCCTCTTGTTGCATCTTTTGAACAGCAGGAACTGCAATTCCCAAAAGCTGCATGATGATTGATGCACTGATGTAAGGCATAATACCTAATGCCATTATCGATGCATTTGTAAATCCGCCTCCTGAGAATAATGAAAGTAGGGTCTCTATCATATTCTGACCTCCAGCTTCCTGGGCCGCTGACAAAGCGGTGTAGTTCACTCCTGGAAGGATGATAAAAGATCCGATTCGATAAACTAGAATTAAGCTAAGCGTAAGAATAATTCTCTGCCGTAGCTCTTCTACTTTCCAGATGTTCTTTATATTTTGAATAAATCGTTTCATTCCAAAAAATGTTGGCAAAGTTAGTTAGATTTCTGTACAATTCCCACCTCCTTTCTCAATAGCTGCTTTTGCAGTCGCTGAGAATTTGTGAGCAGAAACATCAATCTTAGTCTTTAATTCGCCTCTTCCTAGAATCTTAACGCGCTCATTTCTAGACACTAATCCATTATCTCTCAATACTTCAAGAGTAATTTCTTTCACATCTTTTCTTTCTACAAGCGCCTGAATCATGTCCAAGTTTATCGCCTTGTATTCAACGCGGTTAATATTTTTAAAACCAAATTTTGGAACTCGTCTTTGAAGCGGCATTTGACCTCCTTCAAAACCAATTTTCTTTGAATATCCAGATCTTGATTTAGCTCCTTTGTGTCCTCTTGTCGAAGTACCACCACGACCAGAGCCTTGACCACGAGCTATTCTCTTTTTGTTCTGAGTAGAACCTGAAGCTGGAGTTAAATTATGTAAATTCATTTCTTGTCTTTTTTAAAGATTAATCAACAACCTCAATAAGATGTTGAACTTTCTTAACCATTCCTAGGATCTGAGGAGTAGCTTCATGCTCTACTACCTGATTCATTTTTGATAATCCTAGTGCCTTAATCGTAGCTTTCTGTCTAGCAGGACGATTTATAGCGCTTCTAACTTGCTTAATTTTAATTTTCGCCATGATGCTAACTAATTAACCGTTAAACACTTTATCCAGCGTAACTCCTCTTTGCTTAGCAACTGTAACAGCATCTCTCATCTGAGTTAGTGCGTCCATTGTTGCTTTAACAACGTTGTGAGGGTTCGATGAACCTTGTGATTTTGCCAAGACATTGTGTACACCTACGCTCTCCAATACTGCACGCATCGCACCACCTGCGATAACTCCAGTACCCTCGGCTGCTGGTCTCAACAAGACTCTAGCTCCACTGTATTTACCTTTCTGAACGTGAGGCACAGTACCATGAAGAATCGGAACTCTGATCAAATTCTTCTTGGCGTCATCAATTCCTTTCGAAATTGCTTCAGTTACCTCTTTCGCTTTTCCTAATCCGTGTCCCACGATACCGTTTTCATCACCAACTACTACTATTGCAGAGAAGCTGAATGTACGACCTCCTTTTGTAACCTTAGTCACACGGTTCACAGCCACAAGCTTATCTTTAAGCTCTATGTCTGCTGATTTTACTCTGTTTACTACCTGTGCCATGATTAAAATTTTAGTCCGCCTTCTCTTGCTGAGTCAGCCAATGATTTAACTCTTCCGTGATACAAATAACCGTTTCTATCGAAAACTACTGTTTCAATTCCGGCTTTAATTGCTTTTTCAGCCACCTCTTTACCTACTGCCGCTGCTTGTTCTATTTTTGTTCCTTTCGCAGCTTTATTATTGTATGTGGATGCCGAAACTAAGGTGTTTCCAGTTGCATCATCAATAATTTGAGCGTAAATCTGTTTATTTGATCTAAATACAGTCAAACGAGGCTTTGTAGAAGTTCCAGTAATATTCTTCCTGATCCTTCTTTTAATTTTTGCTCTTCGCGTTACTTTACTAAATGCCATAACTTTTAAGATATCTTACTATTTAGCTGCTGTTTTACCAGCTTTTCTTCTAATTTGTTCACCTAAGAACTTAATTCCTTTTCCTTTGTACGGTTCTGGTTTTCGAAGGGAACGAATTTTGGCTGCAGCCTGTCCAACAAGTTGCTTGTCGTGAGACTCAAGAGTCACGATTGGCGCCTTACCTTTTTCAGATACTGCTGATACCTTAATTTCTTTCGGGAGCTCAATTACTACAGGGTGCGAGAAACCAAGAGCTAACTCAAGACGCTGTCCTGAAACATTTGCTCGGTAACCTACTCCTACAACTTCAAGCTCCTTCTTGAACCCTTCCGAAACTCCGACTATCATATTTTGTACTAAGGCACGATAAAGACCATGCTTCGCTCTGTGTGACGGCGCATCTGATTCGCGGGTGAAAGTAATTGTGTCCCCATCGATGTTCAGTCCTACACACGAATCAACTTCCTGCGTAAGCTCACCTTTCGGACCTTTAACGGTAATTAAACTACCATCCACTTTCACTTCTATTCCACTCGGGATTGTTACTGGGGATTTTCCTATCCTTGACATTTCTAATGAAATTATTAATTAATGTACGTAAGCGAGAACCTCTCCTCCTACGTTTTCTTTTCTTGCTTGTTTGTCTGTGATAACACCTCTCGATGTAGATACAATTGCGATTCCCAAACCATTAATAACTCTTGGCATATCTTTCGCTCCTGTATATTGTCGAAGACCTGGTGTTGATACACGCTGAATTTTTGTAATCGCCGGAACCTTTGTTGACGGATTGTATTTCAATGCTATTTTGATGATACCTTGCTTGTTATCATCTTCAAATTTGTAATCAAGAATATAACCCTGATCGAAAAGGATTTGCGTCATTGCACGTTTCACATTCGAACCAGGAATCTCAACTACTCTTTTTCCTGCAGAACTTGCGTTACGAATTCGCGTCAGATAATCTGCTATTGGATCTGTATTCATGTTGTTTAATTTTCGGTAACGGTTTTCAATCGCTTGAACCTGAAACCAGTTTATAATTTTTAGGGACGCAAAGATATAAAGACTAAAGATACTTGACAAGAATGACAGCCATCTTTACCTTTTGACTTTGAAAAACCCTACCAGCTTGCTTTTTTCACTCCTGGGATCTTTCCTGCCAACGCCATCTCACGGAAGGTAACCCTTGAGATTCCGAACTGACGCATATATCCTCTTGGGCGACCAGTTAGTCCACATCTATTATGCACTCTAACTTTAGCTGAATTAGCAGGAAGTTTTTGAAGCTTCATCATCGCTTCCCACTTAGCCTCTGACGCCTCTTCCGAAGTATCTGAAGATTTTAAGATTTTAGTCAGCTCTTCGCGTTTCGCTGCGTGCTTTGCTGCTAATCTCTCTCTTTTGCGCTCTCGCGCTTTCATTGATTCTTTTGCCATCTCTTTCTATTTTTTAGTGAATGGAAAACCGAAAGCATCAAGAAGAGCTTTCGCTTCTTCGTCTGTTTCTGCTGTCGTAACAAAAGTTATATCCATTCCTAGAATACGGTTTACCTTATCGATATCGATCTCTGGGAAAATGATGTGTTCTTTCACACCCATGTTAAAATTACCTCTTCCATCAAATCCTTTCGCCGGAACACCTCGAAAGTCACGTGTTCTTGGAAGTGCCACGGAAAGTAATCTATCTAAGAACTCGTACATGCGCTCTCCACGCAGTGTAACTTTTGTTCCTATCGGCATCCCTTTTCTCAACTTAAAATTGGAGATATCCTTTCTTGATATTGTCGCAATCGCTTTTTGACCTGCAATTCTTGATAAATCATCAACTGCGTTATCAACAAGTTTCTTATCTGCTACCGCATCTCCAATACCCTGGCTTATTACGATTTTCGAAAGTTTAGGTACACGCATCTTCGTTTTGTAACCGAACTTTTCAGTCAATGCAGAAATAATTTCTGCCCTGTACTTTTCTTGTAGTCTTGGTGTGTAACTCATTATTTTATCTCCTCTCCTGTTTTCTTAGAATAACGAACTAATTTTCCATCCTTGTTCTCTTTACGACCAATGCGGGATGCTTGACCATTATGAACAACCATGAGGTTAGATATGTGGATTCCAGCTTCTGTTTCCACTATTCCACCCTGAGGCTCCTGTGCACTTGGTTTGTTGTGTTTCTTTATGATATTCACACCCTCGACAGTTGCACGATTCTTCTTTCTGTCAATTGAAAGTACCTTTCCTTCTTGACCGTTTGATTCACCTGCCAAAACTTTGACTGTGTCTCCTACTTTAATATGTAATTTCTGTTGCATGACTTCCATTATTTTAAAGTACCTCAGGAGCTAATGAAACTACCTTCATGTAGTTTGCATCACGTAGCTCACGAGCAACGGGTCCAAAAATACGGGTTCCTCTCATTTCACCAGCTGCATTCAAGATAACGCAAGCGTTATCATCGAATCTGATGTAAGAACCGTCTGGACGACGTACTTCTTTTTTTGTTCTTACTACTACTGCCGTGGCAACTGATCCTTTCTTCACAGCTCCAGAAGGCATTGCGCTCTTCACAGTAACAACGATTTTATCTCCAATGGAGGCATAACGTCTTTTTGTTCCACCCAATACGCGGATACAAAGAACTTCTTTTGCTCCTGAGTTATCGGCTACTGATAGTCTTGATTCACTCTGTATCATTACTAAAAATTATTTAGCTCTTTCAATTACTTCAACTAATCTCCAGTTCTTAGACTTTGATAAAGGTCGAGTCTCCATTATGCGAACTGTATCCCCGATATTACAATCGTTTGTTTCGTCATGAGCCACGAATTTACTTGTCTTTTTAACGAACTTTCCGTATTTCGGGTGTTTCACTTTACGCTCTACAGACACTACTATTGATTTGTCCATTTTATCGCTTGTCACAACTCCGATACGTTCTTTTCTTAAATTTCGCTTTTCCATATAAGCTTTTTTAAAGTTTGGCGCGCCTAAGCTTCCGCCTCACGTTTCGTTAATTCTGTTTTCAATCTTGCGATCGTTTTTCTTGTGTGACGGATCTGTAACGGATTCTCCATCGGAGCTACTTTATGAGAGATTTTCATCTTCATTAGTGACTCGCTAAGATTTTCGATCTGTGCTTTCACGTCTTCCAAAGACATTTTTGCGATTTCTTGTTGTTTCATAATTCAATTATTTTCCTGGTACAACATAGTCGTTACGGGTAACGAACTTACATTTTACAGGTAATTTTTGAGCGGCCAAACGCATTGCTTCTTTCGCTGTTTCATAAGGTACTCCCTCAGCTTCAAACAAAATTCGACCTGGTCTAACAACTGCTACCCAATGACTAGGAGCACCTTTACCTTTACCCATACGTACCTCCGCAGGTTTCGCTGTAACAGGTTTGTCAGGGAATATTCTAATCCACACCTTTCCTTCACGCTTCATGTAGCGAGTTACCGCAATACGAGAAGCTTCTATCTGGCGTGAAGTGATCCACCCTGGCTCCAAAGTCTTCAATCCAAAAGATCCGAAAGCAACAGTACTACCTCTATGAGCTAAGCCTCTGTTTCTTCCCTTTTGGGCTTTTCTAAATTTGGTTCTTTTTGGTGATAACATTTTTCTCTAATTTTAATGTTAAACTGTCAAGCAGTTTTTTATTTTCTCGCTCTTCTTTTACCTCCTGGTTTTCTTCCACCACCTTTTCCTGACTTCGCGCCAATGTTTGGTGATAGATCTCTTTTACCATAAACCTCACCCTTACAAATCCATACCTTGATACCGATACGACCGTAAGTTGTATGAGCTTCTGCAAGAGCATAATCGATGTCAGCTCTGAACGTGTGTAACGGAGTACGTCCATCTTTGTACATCTCTGAGCGAGCCATTTCTGCACCATTCAAACGTCCAGAAATCTTAACTTTGATTCCTTCAGCTCCCATGCGCATTGTACTAGCGATTGCCATTTTGATTGCACGACGGAAAGAAATTCGAGCTTCAATCTGACGTGCTATACTATCTGCAACAAGACGGGCATCCAGCTCTGGACGCTTTACCTCGAAAATATTGATCTGAATCTCTTTTTTCGTCAGTTTTTTTAACTCTTCTTTCAATTTGTCAACCTCTTGACCACCTTTACCAATAATTACCCCTGGACGTGCTGTGTGGATTGTAACGGTAACCAACTTCAACGTTCTTTCGATGATAATCTTGGCAATACTTGCTCTAGATAAACGAGCGTTGAGGTATTGACGAATCTTGTCATCCTCAACTAACTTATCTCTATAGTTTTCACCTCCATACCAGTTTGATTCCCAACCTTGGATGAAGCCTAATCTATTCCCTATTGGATTTGTCTTTTGTCCCATTTATCTACTAATTAATTTGCACCATCAATTACGATAGTAACGTGGTTTGATCTTTTTCTAATTCGATGCGCTCTACCTTGTGGAGCCGGCTGGATTCTTTTTAACATTCTTCCACCACTCACTTCAATTGATTTAACAACCAATGTTTCTTCCTCAATACTTCTGTCTTCATTTTTCTGCTCCCAATTAGCGATTGCAGAACGAAGAAGTTTTTCCAAACTATTAGAAGCCTCTTTCGCATTATGTTGCAGAATATTAAGGGCTTTATTTACCTCAACCCCTCTAACAAGGTCTGCAACTAGTCTCATCTTGCGCGGAGCAATTGGAGAATTGTTCAACTTGGCAATTGCCATTGATTTTTTCTCTTCTTTCAGCTGCTCAGCTTTTAATCTTTTTCTAGCACCCATAACTCTGCTTATTATCTTTTCTTATCCTTTTTCCCTGCATGTCCACGGAAATTACGCGTTGGTGCGAATTCACCTAATTTGTGACCCACCATATTTTCCGTAACAAATACAGGAATGAATTTATTACCATTGTGAACTGCAAACGTCAAACCTACAAAGTCAGGAGTAATAGTACTCGCTCTAGACCATGTCTTGATGACCTGCTTTTTTCCTGATGCTTGTGCATCATCCACCCTCTTCATTAGCTTGTAATGAACAAAAGGAGGTTTTTTTAATGAACGACTCATATCCTAATTATTTTTTTCTCTTTTCAACTATAAACTTGTCAGAATACTTCTTCTTAGCACGCGTTTTGTAACCTTTTGCAGGCATACCATTTCGTGATCTCGGATGTCCTCCTGAGTTACGTCCTTCACCACCACCCATTGGGTGATCAACAGGATTCATAACTACACCACGAACTCGTGGACGACGACCTAACCATCGAGATCTTCCGGCTTTACCAGAAACTACCAAGTTGTGTTCAGAATTGGATACCGATCCGATCGTAGCTTTACATGTAATCAAAATCATTCTAGTTTCTCCAGAAGGCATTTTAACTACTGCATAACGACCATCACGCGCGTTCAACTGAGCATAAGTACCAGCACCTCTTGCGATAGCACCTCCTTTACCCGGTTTGAGTTCGATGTTGTGAATCACAGTACCTAGAGGAATATCACTCAAGTACATTGTATTCCCAACATTTGGAGTGGCATCTTTACCAGACATAACTTTGTCTCCAACTTTCAATCCTTCTGGAGCAATGATATATCTCTTTTCACCATCCGCATAGTACAACAAAGCGATGTTAGCCGTTCTGTTCGGATCATATTCGATCGCTTTAACAGTAGCTGGAACACTTTCTTTGTCTCTCTTAAAATCAATAACTCGGTACTTTTGTTTGTGACCACCACCAATGTAGCGCATCGTCATACGACCGTCGTTATTACGACCACCAGATTTACTCTTACCCTTTACTAGGCTTTTCTCAGGCTTAGCTGCAGTAATACTCGAGTAGTCACTGTTGATCTTGTGTCTTTGCCCTGGAGTGATAGGCTTGAATTTTTTAAGACCCATTTTTTACTACTTAAAAATTATTAAACAAATCAATCGTTTCTCCATCTGCAACAGTAACCAAAGCTTTTTTCCACTTGTTGTTACGTTGATAAACGATACCTCTATTTGTATACTTCATAGAGGGTTTCCCGCCGCCATAATTCATTGTACGAACATCAGTCACCTGAACCCCGTACATTCTCTCGACAGCTTCTTTTATTTCCAATTTATTCGCCTTATTATCTACAGCAAATGTAAATCTGTTGAACTTCTCAGTATCACCAGTTGCTTTCTCTGTAATTATTGGCTTCTTAATTATTGTGTTCATCTCCAATTAGTTTAGAATCTTTTCGATTGCTTCGATTGAACTTTTAGCCATAACTACTTTACTCGCATTCAATACATCGAATGTGTTCACAGAGTCTGCTGTTACGACCTTTACTTTCTTTAGGTTACGAGAAGACAAGTAAACATTGTCATTTTTCTCACCAAGAATCATCAATACCTTGTTGTCCTCAAGCTTTAGATTTGATATCAAATCTTTGAATCCTTTGGTATTTGCATTATCAAACTTTACATCCTCAATGATCATTAGGCTCTCGTTTTTAACCTTGTAGGAGAATGCAGATTTTCTAGCTAGTTGCTTCAACTTGGTATTTAACTTGAAATGGTAGTTTCTTGGTCTTGGACCAAAAATACGACCTCCACCAACACGCGTACCAGATTTAATACTACCTGCACGAGCACCTCCTGTACCTTTTTGCTTCTTGATCTTTTTGGTAGATCCTTGAATTTCAGCTCTCTCTTTTGCCTTGTGCGTTCCTTGTCTACGGTTCGCCAAATGCTGCTTAACATCTAAGTAGATAGCGTGATCGTTCGGCTCAATTCCGAAAACATTGTCTGATAAGCTAACTGACTTAGAAGTAGCGTTTCCTTTTGCACTTAATACTTTCAATTCCATTACTTCTCAA
>JALRKF010000046.1 GCA_023254905.1 Crocinitomicaceae bacterium
AAGAAAGACGAGGTCACTATTGTATTGAATGGTTATCCGGCAAAATACAGTAATATAAAACAGGTGGATACCTTACCCAAATCCATTACTCAATACAATAAGTTATTAAAAATTCATGAAGACAAAGAGTTTGTCAATTTCATTGAGGAAAAGGAGCCAACTATGGGTATTGAATTGACGGCGCTTTCTTACATCGGAGCTCAATTTGACAAGAAGCTAGCAAATTCAGGGAATAGATTTTATGCTGCCGCTGAGGGTTATGGACTGGTTGGAGGTGATTATGGACAATTATCAACTGAATTTTTTGACGATGATGTCAGTATGGCGACGTTCAATGGTAATTTAAATTCATACATTACTCTTTCGGGAGGCTTGATGAGAGAAATTCCACTTGCTAGATTTTTGAAGGCTAGAGCACAGGGAGGAGTTAATTTAGCCAGTGGGACAATAGATTTTAATTCTTGGTTACTAAATACTTCAGGAGGTTACTGGGAAAATTCAGGAGGCACATTCTCAAAACGATTTGTAAATCTTGGACTAAGAGCAGGAGCAGGTCTTGATTTCAAATTATATAAGTCCTTCTCATTTGTAATGAAGGCTCACTACAACCTCAATGTATTGAATATAATGTCTAAGCCGGAATTTAAGTTTGAGGACAACAATGGAGCACCTGTGAATGATTTCAAAATCAGAGGAACAAAATTAGAAGCTCCTTCTATGATTAATCTATCAGCCGGCTTTAGAATTGTGTTTTAAATGTTTGTTGAAAATGGCTTTTAAGAAAAGACCTTCAGAAATGAGGGTCTTTTTTTATTGAATATCGAACTTGATTTTCTTAAAGATGATTTCTCTGTATCGCAGATATGACAATGGATACAGAGGGTCAAAAAAAAGACTCACCGATAAAAAATACCGATGAGTCCGATTTAGTAGCGGGGGCCAGACTCGAACTGACGACCTTCGGGTTATGAGCCCGACGAGCTACCAACTGCTCCACCCCGCGATGTGAGGGCAAATATACATATTGTTTAAACATTCACAAAAATTTAACCTTATTATTCTTGTTACTTTTGAAGTGAAGAGAGTTTAAATTGAAAACAGAACCATGAAGAAAACAAGATTTATTTTATTCCTTTTTACCAGTATCGTATTAGCTAGCTGTCAAGAGGTGGGCACTGAAATGATTGATGTAAATGACTCTATCGAATATGAAAATGTCTATCAACCAGATCAAAGGGCACTAGAAATTGATCGGCACATAGAGATGATTGATGCAAATTTTGAGTTAAGAATTTACAGCAGTCTGGAGTACATGAATGGAGATGGTCAATTGTATGAAGTTCATGCATACCGAGATACAATAGATACAAATTTCCTCAAGATAATTGAATATACATCGGCAAAATTGACTGGAACTTTACAGTCGAATACGTTTTATTATAAGAAAGGTAAAAAGGTAGCTTCCCGAGAGCTCTCGGAGGAGGGGGGCGAGGGAGATTTACATTTTGTAGAGCGCCTTACCTATTACGATGACAATGAGGAAAAGATAGTAACGAAAGAGAGAACCGCTGAATACGAAGAGCAATTGGAAGATGCAGCATTCATAGTAGGGTCACCAAACGATCTTCTTGCTGATCGAGCAAATAGAGCTTTGAATCAATCCGAGGAGTTTGCGCCATTGTTCGAGGGTTTTGTCGAAGGAGAGGAAGGTGACCTTTATCTTGTGGTGGGAGACAATAAACCAAATGGTTACACGAGCGCATTATTGGTTCAATCAAGAAATGGCTTGGTCGATAGAATGTACAAGAATCCCGATGCATACAAAGGAAAGCAATTATCTATTGCATTCTCAAAGGAAATCAGCCCGGATGGTAATTATCAACTTTTGTACGGAGCATCACTTGTTGAATGATACAGTTAAAACATTAAACAAACCATTCGTAACATACATCAACCACTGAACACATTATACTTTTTCTTGTATGTTTTGTATGCGTATTATTGTTTACCGAAAAATAGATAAATGAAACTATTACGCTCTTTTTTAACATTACTTCTTCTGTTGGTTGGAACACTCTCTTTTGGCCAAGAAATGTCCATTGAGGGTACAGTATACGATACTACAGGAGTAAAGCCTTTGCCAAATGCTATCGCTATGGCGATTAGAATTAAAGACTCACTTCTACTAGGATATTCGAGAACGGATAAACAAGGTAAATTTCATCTGAAAGGATTTGAGGTCGATACATTCTCATTGATAATAGATCATCCTTCATACGATGACAAGGTCTATTTCATGTTTGGCTCTGCGACCAATAAGGAAATCAAAATACCTTCGATTTCAATGCCTGCAAAATCTCAAAAATTAGATGAGGTAATTATTTATGCGAACAAAGAGCCAATTTTCTTTCGTGGAGACACCTTGGTTTACAAAGCAGATTCATTTCAGGTACATGAAAATGCTGTAGTAGAAGATCTTATTCGGAAACTTCCTGGATTAGAAGTGGATGAAAATGGAAAGATCACATCCCAAGGGCAGGATGTGGACAAGGTATTGGTTGATGGCGATGAATTTTTTGGCGCCGATCCAACCATTGCAACCAAAAACTTAGGAGCGAAGGGAGTTGAGGAGGTTCAAGTCTATGAAATGGAGAACGAGGATCGCGCTGATGGTGAGGATGAAAAAATACAAGTGCTTGACCTCAAGTTGAAAGACGCTTACAAATCAGGGTATTTCGGTCGAGTCTCTGGCGCAAGCGATTTTGGACTTACCTGGCTTTCAAATGGCAAGGATTATGATTTTAATAAATCGTTCTACGAGGGTGAATTACTCTACAATAAGTTTAATGGATCAACGAAATTCTCGGTTTTCGCATTGGGTTCAAACACACCTCGCTCCAACTTTGGATGGAACGATATCCGTCAGTTTGGATTGGATAATGAACCATCTTCAGGTGGACGTTGGAATCAAGGTGCTCAGGGAAATACAAGTGGAATCCCCCAAACAATGAGAGCAGGAATTTATTACGCTGACAAGATTGGTAAAAATAAGAAGGCACGTTTAAATTTCAATTATTCTTATTACAACGAAAGGCTGGATGCGATTTCCAGTAGTCGATCTCAATATTTTCTCGCGGATACAGTGTATTACACAGAAGACAGTACACGAAATATAAGAGAAAGTCAGGCTCACCGAATTAATTTTGAATTTGAGTCTCCTTTAGATTCATTCACAACGATAAGAATCAAACCATCTGTGAATTTTGATTATTCTACGAACCAGGAATACGATGGTCAAGAGTTTATCGATGAGGATGGCAACAGTACATTAGCAACGAATGCTTTCAATAATTATGACGGCTCTGGATATACAGTTGACACAAGGGCTTCCCTAAAACGTAAATTCAGAGAGAAGGGAAGAGAGCTTGAGGTTATTTATGATTTTGAATTGGACAATAGTGAGACCCAGGGTCAGCTACTTACAACTTCTCAGTTCAATAATATTCCGATACCATTCACCGATTCTGTTGACCAGAGGAAAGAGAATATATCTAATTCAGTGAATCATTACGTGGATGTACGTTATACGGAGCCATTAAATAAAAACTTCCGGTTTGAGACAGAATATCAATACGAAAATGGGGTATTCAAAAGAGATAAAGTAACATATGACCGCAATGGTCAAGAGTATACAGATCGTAATGATCTTTTCTCCAATGTATTTGACACTTACAGAGACCAGCATTGGATCGGTATGAAAATGGTCTATGAGGACAGTAAGCATACTGTTGGATTCCGCGGTTTAGTGCGCGACATTCACATCGATAATATCAATCAAATAACAGGTGCTGTTGTGAGCCAGAATTTCACAAATTTCTTACCAATATTTGATTACTCATACAAACCAACGAAATCGAAAAGACTAACATTTAAATACCGCACAAACTCTCAGCAGCCCTCTATTACAGATCTTCAGCCTGTACCAGACAACACAAATCCAAATTCAATCAGAAAAGGTAATCCGAATTTACAGCCAAATTATGTGCACAACCTTAATTTGAACTTTAATTCTTGGCAAGTGTTTTCTGGACAATTCATATGGACAGGATTGAGTGCTGTCTTTACAGATAATGCGTTCGCAAGCAGTACTTCGTTTAATGAGTACGGACAGTCTGAATCTCAAACAGTGAATGTAGATGGCAATATGTTTAGTAATCTTTATGCTGGCGCTAGCTTCCCATTGTATAAAAGGATCATTAGCATTCGTCCGAACGCAAATGGAATGTATAACAGATATACAAACGTTATCAACAACGAAAATAATGTAACGCAAATGCTCACCGCGGGAGGAGGGCTTAGATTGAACTTCGAGTGGGATTCCTTACGTTTTGAAATCTATAATAACTACAACTATAATAACTCTCAAAGTTCACTAAGTAGTTTTTCGAACGAACCTTTCTCCAATCAGAATTACGGCTTTGATTTTAGATGGACACTACCCAAAGGATTCGTGATTGCTACCGATGGTAGATATACTATTAATCAGCAACCGGGAGAGGGTTTTTATGACCTAAAGTTTTTTGTATGGAATGCAGAAATTAGTAAGTCTTTCTTATCGACACAAAACCTTGTTATATCATTAGTGGGTAACGATATGCTGAATCAAAATATCAACGCAGCAAGACAAGTAAATGGTAACGTTGTTACGGACAATAGAACTACCATTATTTCGAGGTATTTCCTTCTGAAAGCGACATTCAGATTTAATAACAATAAGACAAAACAAGATGACCTTAAAGGATGGTACTAAAATATTTACGCTTCTAACAATTTTGTTGGGAGTAACGATTGGTGTTAATGCACAAATCACCTCTGGTAGAGTTGTATACGAGCGAAGAACGAATCTTCAAAAGCTTTACGGTAACATGGAGCAGATGAAACGCTTTATCAATGAAGATAATAAGATCAAAAAAGAGCAGTTCGAACTTCTCTTTAATGACACGGCTTCAGCTTTTTTGCCGATTGAGGATCCCAACGCTGAAAAAAGTTGGATGTCATGGATGACACAGAAGAACAAAACATATCAGAACTTTAATACTTCGGAACAAATAACGGAGCTTGATATGTTTGGACAACAGCTTTTTGTTGGTGAAACCATTGATCCTAAAAAATGGAAAGTTACTGAGAGCAAACGGTACATAAGTAATTACCATTGCAGAAAAGCAATGTATGAAAAAAACGATACGACACGAATCTATGCTTGGTTCGCTGTTGAGTTAACACCCTCCATTGGACCAGAAGGGATCTCAGGACTGCCAGGAACTATTCTTGGATTAGCTACAGAAAACGGAGGGATTGTATACTTTGCAAAAGAGGTTGAAGTATTAGAGCCGAAAAAAGAGCAACTTTCTTATGAACTGGGAAAGAATGAAAAATATTCTCGCGAATCGTTAGCAGAAGAAATCATGGAACGCATGGGCGGTCGTGGAGGAAAATGGGCAGGAAGTATGATGGATAATTTGTTTCGCTGGTAATTAACCGTTTTCCGCGATAACTTCTTTTACTTCGGGTAAATGTTGTTTAAGAAGATGTTCAATTCCACCTTTCAGTGTTGCAGTGCTAGATGGGCAACCCGAACAAGACCCTTTGAGAAGTACGGAAACTACGCCTTCATCGTATCCCAGATAATCAATGGCTCCACCATCATTCTCAACTGCTGGACGCACAAATTCATCGAGAAGATGTTTGATGGCATCATCGTATTCAGACGGTTCAAATTGCTTCATTGGTTTTTCTGGAGTCTCTTGGCGAGTATCCTTCGAGGGCATCTGAATGATAATCTCTTTACCATCGGCGATCCAGTCACGCACAAATTCGCGAAGCTGCATTGTTATAAAATCCCAGGATAGATTATCCGTCTTTGTTACTGTTACAAAATTTGATGCGATAAAAACAGCATTAACGAATGGTAGTTTAAATAGTTCCTCAGCTAAAGGAGAATATCCGCGAGTTTCATCAATGGAATGAAATTCTGCAGAGTCCCCCGTTGCCAATAAATGTTTGTTCGTCACAAACTTCATAGTGGACGGGTTTGGAGTCATTTCGGCGTATACCGTAACTGGAACTTTCATACTTCGCTAATTGGATTTAGGCAAAATTAGCGGAAACATTCCAAGAATACACTATTTATTGGTTGGGAATTACCAGCACTTCTCCTAAATTTGTCTTATGCAATTGATTCGCAGTATGTTCATTTTGAGTACTGTCTTACTTCTCTTATTGGGAAGTGCGGGTATCGATGTGTTTAAACATATTTGTAAGGAAGATGGCATTACAGTCACCTTGTTTGTAGAAGCCGAGCATCATTGCAAAGAAGAAGTTCAATCAAGCTGTTGCTCAGGTCATGATGAAAAGGATTGCTGCGACGATGAGGTTGAACTCGTGCAGATTCTGCCCGAATATTATAACGACTTCTTAACTCCAGAGTGCATAATCAAGATTGCTCAAGAAACTGATTTTTATTGTGCAGAGGAGAAGTTCATACTAGAGGAGGAAAATATATTTATTCATCTCCAGCCACCTCCTCTATCTGTTAAACGGCGACTTTCAACAAATCAAGTTTGGATTATTTGATCACTAGTTAAACGATGTTCAATTGTTTAACTAAATCAGATACAAATGAAATATTTAATTTGGGCTACCCTCAGCCTGTCGCTATTTTCTGTAAATGCTCAAATGAAGGGGATTGTTCTTGGTTCTGACAATCAAACAAAAAAACCGATCTTTCGTGCTAAGATCACACTGCTTAACAGTAACATTGGAGTGTATACTGAAGAGGATGGTAGATTCGAAATAATTCTTCCAAAATCATTACCAGATACCATGGTAATATCGGCTTTCGGATATAATTCTGATACGTTGGTTGTTACAAAAAAAGACCGGTTTATAGGTCTCGAGGTTATTCTATTCTCTGACCAATTATTACCAGAAATTGTAGTGGAGGCGCGAAGAGCATCCCATTCTATTTCAAGGCTGAAAACGCTTCAAGTAGAAGAAATTGGAGCAGGTGAGCTAAGAAAGGCAGCATGTTGTAATCTCTCCGAGTCCTTTGAAACAAATGCAAGTATCGATGTAAATATTACCGATGCAGTTTCAGGTGCAAAACGGATACAATTGATGGGGCTTGATGGCGTCTATACACAAATGCAAATGGAGAATATTC
>JALRKF010000054.1 GCA_023254905.1 Crocinitomicaceae bacterium
TCTTCAATTTTCTGCCTTACCTTTTGAAACGTAAATAGTTCGGAAAAAATTACCTCACTCTCCCACTCTGCCTCATGCATTTTAGTAAAAATAACATTTTCATTTACGGTGAGTAAATTAGAATAATTCAAAACATTAAGCATTTCTATTGACACTGGATAGGCCTCTATTCCCACATAATTAATGCGAACATTGTTTTTAACAGCAAATCGGTAAGCTAATATTGCATTTAGACCTGTTCCAAACCCTAGTTCAAATACAACTAGCTCGTTTTTCTCAAAATGAGCCAATCCATGGTTTATAAATACATGTTGCGCCTCATTCAATGCCCCATGCTTACTATGATAACTTTCGTTCCATTCGGTCAAATAAATAGTTTTAGAACCATCACCAGTGAGGATAACCTTCTTTTCCATAAGACAAAAGTAAGAGGTATTAACAATTGTTTAAAACCCTTCTTTAAATCTTTTAGAAATTTGATATCCAGTTTCTCAAAATCGAAAGTGGGATTAGTTATATTTGATTCATGGATAATCAACAGGGAAAGAAAAGGACAGCAGCAAATCGTACAAATCGGGTGAATAATATAAGTGCAGAACTCGGAAAAATTCCACCTCAGGCAGTAGATTTAGAGATGGCTGTACTCGGAGCTATGATGCTCGAGAGAAACGCTGTTACCGACACGATTGATATACTTTCCAATGATAGTTTTTATGACCCAAAGCATCAGTACATATTTGGGGTTGTTAAACAACTTTTCAGTACATCCAAGCCTGTGGACATTCTTACGGTTACAGATCAATTGAAGAAGAACGGAGAGTTGGAAGCTGCAGGTGGAGCAGCATATATTTCGCAACTTACAAGCAAAGTAGTTTCAACTGCTAATGTAGAATATCATGCGCGAGTAATTTCTGAAAAGCACATCAAAAGAGAGCTAATTCGAATGAGCTCCGAAGTGATAAAATCGGCTTACGATGAAACGAACGATGTATTTGACGTCCTCAATCAAGCAGAGGGTGATCTATTCGCTATTGCAGAAAATAATACAGGTCGTGCAATAGATGATATGCAAAACGTAGTTCGTGAAGCCATTGAAGAAATAGAGAAAGCATCTCAAAACTCCGATGGTATCTCAGGAATCCCAACAGGTTTTGTATCCTTGGATAAGTTAACCTCAGGATGGCAAAGATCGGACATGATTGTTATTGCTGCTAGACCTGCAATGGGAAAGACAGCGTTTGTACTTTCCATGGCGAGAAACACAGCGGTGGATCATAATAAAGCTGTGGCAATATTTTCCTTGGAAATGTCATCTGTGCAACTAGTGAAAAGATTAATTGCATCTGAGGCGCGACTTCCAGCAGAAAAACTAAGAAAAGGAGATCTGAAAGACCATGAGTTCCAGCAATTGCACACCCGTATTTCACGTTTGGCAACGTCTCCCATTTATATTGACGATACACCAGGTATTAGTATTTTCGACCTTCGAGCTAAATGCCGTAGGCTGAAAATGCAGCATAACATAGAAATGGTTGTCATTGACTATTTACAGCTAATGACTGCAGGTAGCTCAAGAGGTAGCGGAAATCGTGAACAAGAGATCTCCTCTATCTCGAGATCGATCAAAGAGATTGCAAAAGAGCTGAACATTCCAATCATTGCTTTGTCACAGCTCAGCCGCTCTGTCGAACAACGTGGTGGGGACAAGCGACCGGTGCTTTCTGACCTTCGTGAGTCCGGAGCGATTGAACAGGATGCCGATATCGTTTCGTTCATTTATCGACCAGAATACTACGGATTTATCCAGGATGAAGAAGGAAACTCAAACCAAGGTGTTGGTGAAATAATTATTGCGAAGCACAGAAACGGTGCTCTAAACACGGTTAGATTACGATTTGTACCAGAATATGCCCGGTTCGAGAATATTGATTCATTCAGTGATGAACCATCCACAATACAGAGTTCATTAAACGCCAACAGTGATTTCGATAGTGAAGCAGGAACATACACCGTTCAGAGCAAAATGAATAGTTTAGATGACGATTCCCTTGATTTCGATCCGTCAGACTCTGAAACACCATTTTAGGAGCGATTATTGTTGTTAATAGATTATGAGATCAATTCTTTTGACCATAGGATTCATATTTTTCAATTACCATTTGAAAGCATCACAGATTCTCATTCCAATGGATGAAAGTCAATCAAACCATTTAAAGGCATACGGTGTTGCTTACTATTTATTGGAGAATGAAATTACTATTGAATGGCTCCTCAACTACCGGGGAGGCGCATTTCTTTCTCCCCACCTATCCGCTATTGAAGAAGAGCTAATACTGAAAGGAGTTTCTTATGAAGTCCTAGCGGACGGCCAAGTTCAAAATATCAAAATGAACATTTCTAATCCTGAAGTGAACCAAGAGATTGTTCAATTGGAGAAGGCACCTAAAATTGCTGTTTACACTCCGGGCAGCAAACAACCATGGGATGATGCTGTTACTTTGGTTCTCGAATATGCAGAAATACCGTACGATAAAGTATATGATTCAGCTGTCGTCAATGGTCTTTTACCGGAATACGACTGGCTCCATTTACATCATGAGGATTTCACTGGACAATATGGTAAGTTTTATGCAGCCTTCAGGTCTTACCCATGGTACAAGGAACAAGTGGCACAGACAGAGGCTTTAGCCGGATCTCTGGGGTTTAGTAAAGTATCAGACCTAAAATTATCCGTTGCTACGAACATTAAAAACTTTGTGATTGGCGGAGGATTTTTATTTACCATGTGTAGTGGCACTGATAGCTTTGATATTGCCCTAGCAGCAACAGATACTGATATTTGTGAGTCAATGTATGATGGTGATCCTGCTGACCGTAGTGCGCAAAGTAAATTAGACTTTAACAAAACACTGGCTTTTGAGAATTTCAAATTGGAAAAAAATCCACTAGAATACGAGTACAGCAACATTGATGGCACAGATATTCGCAGGGCAAATCGCGTAACAGAGAAGACAGATAAATTTACACTATTTGAGTTCTCCGCGAAATGGGATGTAATACCTACAATGCTCACTCAATGCCACACAGAGATTGTAAATGGTTTTATGGGACAGACCACTGATTTTAGAACAGAGTTTATTAAATCGAACGTACTGGTTATGGGTGAATCAAAAGCACTTGGCACTGTTCGCTATATTCATGGAGAATTAGGTCAGGGAACATGGACATTCTATGGAGGACATGACCCTGAGGACTACCAACATCGAGTGGGTGATCCACCAACGGATCTAGACTTACATCCAAACTCTCCAGGATACAGATTGATACTAAATAATATACTTTTTCCTGCAGCGAAAAAAAAGAAGCGTAAGACGTAATAATTGTTGATAATCTACAATGTATATTCCTTTTAATTCCCTGCGAATTGTCGTAAATTGCGCCAATAAAAACTATTTTCAAAACTACATTATGAAACTACGTCACGTTTGTGTCCTTCTGATAGGATTCTCCTTCTTTTCGAATGGACAAATAAATAATCCTTCCACAGGACTGGCAACAACAAATTCTGTGAGTACAACTCACGACCATCGAGAGTTTAAGCAAAATTCGACTATTCAATCGAATAGTTTGCAAGCGCAACAGATAAACTTTAGTAATTCAGTTTCTCAGCCTGCTGGGCAACATACTTGTAAGACATTTGAATTAAATCAAGCCTACTACCAAAGTCTCGGTATTCAAAATGAATTCAACCAAGATTACCTTTATCACGCTCAGAATATCAACAATCTTCCAATTGACAAAACATCTGGCGTCAATGAAATTTCGATCATTTTCCACGTTGTTCACAATCCGAATAATCCTGCTGAAAATGTATCAAACGCACAGATAATGGCAGTTTACAATGATTTGGTTGAGGACTTTTTACTTCTAAATGCAGACGCCACAAATGCAAGACCTGCTTTTACTCCGGCAAACGCAAATATCAACTTTTGTCTCGCAACACAAGATCCAGCAGGCACACCACTGACGGAACTAGGTGTGAATCGCGTTGCTACTACTGAGGATTGGTATGACTCCGACGGAGGCGAAGAAAATAAAATGAAATTTACCGCACAAGGCGGCGTCGATTCATGGGGACGCGATGACTACTTAAATGTTTGGATTTGCGATAT
>JALRKF010000064.1 GCA_023254905.1 Crocinitomicaceae bacterium
CAATTGGGCAACTTATTCAAAATATGTAGGCGATATTTTTGGCTCAGCCCTAGCAGCCGAAGGTATTTTTGCCTTTGCCTTAGAATCTGGCTTTTTAGGTATTCTTCTTTTTGGGTGGACCCGTGTGTCGCATAAAGTGCATTTCGTTTCTACCATTATGGTAACCTTAGGATCAATGTTTTCTGCCGTTTGGATTGTGGTTGCCGATATTCCTGGAATTATCGAGGGTGCTGCTGAAGGTGCTGGATTGGGTATTCGCTTCCTCAAGCACTTGGCGCGTAACCGCGTGCTTTTGCATCTTGTCGATATGGCGCCTTGGGATGAAGTCACTCCTGCTCAGGCTGCAGTAACTGCTGTGCAAGAGCTTACTAAATTCTCTGAAACGCTTGCGGATCAGCCTCGCTGGTTGCTCCTGAATAAGCTGGATATGGTTCCTGAAGAGGAGCTGGAAGAGCGTTGTCAGTCTGTCATTGACGCTCTTGAGTGGGATGGTCCTGTCTATCGTATCTCTGCCATCAATAAGCAGGGTCTGGATAAATTGGTTCACGATCTCCAGGATTAATCGGTTCTTTGGGCCAAGCAGGTACCGTGCATCCACAAGACGCCTGAGCATCTTCAACAATCAATGGTTGTGCTCCTGTATTTGTGATCTCAAATTCGAAAGTATTACTCGAACCAGGCAATACATCGCCAAAATCATGATAAAGCTTATTGAACTCAATGCTTGTAAGGGATGATTCATATGCTACCTTTCTCTTTTGTTCCTCTACCTCAATCACTTCAATTTCCTTGGCTGATAGTGGTTCATTCGAGAGTGTAGAGGTTACAACACCTTCTACTGCTTTTATTTCGTTAGTTCCTTGTCCACAAGAAATTAGAACAAACAAAAATCCTGCTAGTATTATGCGTTTAATCATCAGTTTCGATTTTAAGCAAAAATAACAAATTCAGTGAGTCTTAATTGTCTAGATTTATCACTTTGTATTCGTCAGACTCAATAATTTCTATTGCAGTCTGCAAAATTTCATTCTTCGCATTGTAAAGCTCATAGAACTCACTTACGCTCCAGAGGTTATTTGCCAATGAGGCCTTAATTCTAAGTTCAATTAGATTTTTACTTCTTTCAAAATCACTTTCCTCAAATTCAAACTTATCATTTTCCTTTTTGGTATATTCTAACAACTTATCGATCAATGATTGATCCACTGTAAAGTTATTTTTAAAAGCATTAAAATTGGGGTAGGATTCCAGAAGAGCTCCCCTGTTATTGTTTGCATATTCTATGCAGAAGGTATTCATGTGTCCACCTCTTATGATACTTGTATACATATCTGAAATTTCATTGGTATCTAATGGTACAAAGATGTCTGGCATAATACCGCCACCACCATAAACTGTTCGACCGCTTAACAAGG
This sequence comes from Crocinitomicaceae bacterium, assembly GCA_023254905.1. Lineage (GTDB taxonomy): Bacteria > Bacteroidota > Bacteroidia > Flavobacteriales_D > Crocinitomicaceae > UBA4466. Next base: position 1,416 of record JALRKF010000064.1, read on the forward strand.
TTTTGTGTTTTAACGAATCCGGAAGTTGGATAGAATCACGATTTATATACTCTCCATTTTCGTAACGATTAATTAGATCCATCTGATAGGCTTTTTTATCCTCGTATGATTTCTGGATGAACCTTCCGCTTGGTGTATAGTATCTCGCTATCGTTAATCTAACTTGGCTCCCGTCAGTCAGATCAATTGGTCGTTGAACAAGACCTTTACCAAATGTTCTACGACCTACGATTAGCCCTCGATCCCAATCTTGTATAGCTCCCGAAAGTATCTCACTCGCAGAGGCTGAATTTTCATCTGTAAGTATTATTAGCCTTCCATTTTCCCATGACCCTTTATTTCCTGCATTTAGGTCTGATCTTGGCTGCGATCTTCCTTCTGAATAAACAATTAGTTTGTCACCTGAGAGAAATTCATCTGCTAAATATTTGGCAGTGTAAAGCAATCCACCACCATTTCCTTGGAGGTCGAAAATAAGGTTCTTCATTCCCTCGCTTTTCAGACTTTTTAGTGCTTTGTCTACTTCTTTTACAGAAGTGCGGGAGAACGAACTCAATTTAATATAACCTGTTTCATTCGAGACCATGTAGTAAGCATCTACAGAGTTTACAGGTATATTGTCTCTCGTAATAACAAAATCAATTTGTTTCGTCTCATCACGCTGAATATTTACTTTCACTTTAGTTCCCTTATCACCCATTAATTTTTCACGAACCTGACTGTTTTGAAGACCTATTCCTGCTACGTTTTCGTTGTCAATCATCAATATTTTATCACCGGGAAGAATTCCGAGCTTTTCTGAAGGGCCACCAGGGATAGTGGCGACTACCATAAGTGTATCTCTAAGGATTTGAAATCGTATTCCAATTCCCACAAAACTACCGTTTATCTGTCTGTTGGCTGCCTCAACTTCCTCCTTGGGTATGTAAGTAGAGTGGGGGTCAAGCTCTTCGAGAAGTGCAACGATTGCTGCATCCGTAAGCTTATCTGTATCAACACTATCAACATATTTTTTGGAAATATAAGTGATTACCTCATCAAATTTCTGAGTTGTACTTATCTTGTTTTTGTCAATCTGGGCACTAACATTAAGAGTTATTAGAAGTAACGACGAGATAAAAACTTTAGTCATATTAAAGGAATGTTTCACAATAAAGATAACGCTATTTGTCCGACTCTAGTAACAAGGTATCTCTTAAATTCTGTTAACAACCTAATGTTCACATTCAATGAACAGTAAAGTGTGGAATGAAATTAGATACGAATGCAATTCGAGAGTATCTATTGACTTAATTTGTGATGATGAATGATTTTTACCGAAGAATATTTGTTCTGTTATTCTTGTTTTTATTAGGAGGATTTTCTGTCTCTGCGCAAAACCCGAAATTTGATAATCTCGAAATTCTCTTTAGGCAGGGACACTATAAACGGGTTTATAGGAAATCAAATAGAATGTTAGATAAACCAGATTACGATTTTTCATTATTTCCGAGTTATTACAAAAGTTTGGCTTTGTTTCAATTAAGTCAAAATGAATACTGGTTGAAGAAAAATGAGAATGCGCTGAATGATGCAATAATACTATTCAAGAAGATAAATGAGGACAATCGGAGCAAGCTAATGTTTGAATCACACATGTATGAATTGGAATGGGTTAAAAGTGATTTACTCTCTTGGGCATCAGATCTAAACAGACGGGGTAAAAAGGAAGACTTTTTGAAAGTTCAAAAGGCAATAAATGAACTTTTTGATGGTGTTAGATCCCCTGATAAAAATGAATCAGAGGTAATTTCCGCTGCTGATACGATCACTGATTTAATATCCTTGTCCAGTAGAGAGCAGATTGTCGAGATTGCGAAAAAGCATATCGGTATTCCATATGTTTGGGCGGGTAATACGCCCGAAGGATTCGATTGTTCTGGTTTTACTCGATACGTTCTAAAGGAAGTTGGAATGGAAGTTCCTAGGAGGTCTGCAGACCAATATACAGAATCTAAAAAGATCAAAAAGCGGAATGTAGAGCAGGGAGATCTCATATTCTTCAGCAATGGTTCAGGTGTATCACATGTTGGAATTGTCATTTCAAAGAAGGGTGATCCAATAAAAATGATTCATGCAAGTACGAGTAAAGGTGTTATTACAAGCGAAGTCGAAACCTCAGCGTATTGGATAAAAAGAGTGCATGGCTATGGAACATATTGCGATTGATCGCTTCCCTTTTTAATAATAATTAAACTACTCATTACTAGCAGTGTAAATGAAATTATATAAAGCACTTGTTCATTATGAAAGATATGTGATAGAAGTATCATTAGTAGAGTTCCAGAATAAGAGATAATTTGAATCCTGTCATTCATGGAAATAATCATTGTAATCGTGGTAAGCCATAATAGTTGAAAGCCTAAGGAATAATGAAAAATCATGTTGATATCGAGTAGTGTTGTTATCCAAATAATGTACGCCGATAAAAAAACTTGTGTAATTCTTAAAAAGATTCTCTTTGACTGCACAGTCAATGCGAAGGATGAGGAAACAATGAGTCCTGTAATTCCAGTTAATGTTAGATTCAACGATTTATGCCATTCCCATGCATTGATGAAGCCATAAAAACCAACGATAGTAGCAATTAAGGCTATTATACTTATCGTAAAGCTGATTTGTCTGAACAATTTTGACATGTTAGACAAATTAATAAAAAAGAGCGAGTACATTTGCACTCCCAATTAATTAAACTGTTGCTTCTTCCTTTTCGTTTATGGGTCTTCTAAATACAATTTTGTCATCAAGCATATCCATAACAACGTTTATTGATTTATCAAGAGATTCTGATAGAATAGCCTTTGATAATGCATTCATAACATCTTTCTGGATTACTCTTTTCACAGGGCGTGCTCCAAAGAATGGGTCGTATCCACGCTCCACGATCCAATCAAATGCTTCATCCTTAACAACCAGTTTTATATCCTGAATTTTTAATTTGTCTATGAGTTGGTTCAATTGTATGCTTACAATATCTCTAATGTTAGACTTTGTTAATGGCAAGAAGAGAATTGTTTCATCGATCCTATTCAGAAATTCTGGTCGTACAGTTTGTTTTAGTAAACCTGTTACCTCTAATTTCGCCATTGCCGCTGCATTTTCAAATTCATTTTCCCTTAACCCATCGAATCTTTCATGGATCAATTGAGACCCGATATTTGATGTCATTATAATGATGGAATTCTTGAAATTTACTAAACGGCCTTTGTTATCCGTAAGCCTTCCATCATCGAGAACCTGAAGGAGTAAATTAAATACATCTGGGTGTGCCTTTTCTATTTCATCTAACAATATGATAGAGTAGGGCCTTCTTCGTACAGCTTCCGTTAATTGACCACCTTCATCATACCCAACATATCCAGGAGGTGCTCCAACCAATCTGCTTACCGCGTGCTTTTCCTGGTACTCACTCATATCAATTCTTGTCATAGCATTTTCGTCGTTGAATAGGTAATCCGCAAGAGCTTTTGCCAATTCTGTTTTACCAATGCCCGTTGTGCCGAGGAAAATGAATGATCCAATAGGTCTCTTTACATCTTGAAGTCCCGCTCTCGATCGTCTCACAGCATCAGATAATGCCTCAATTGCTTCATTTTGCCCTACCACGCGCTTGCCTAATTCATCCTCAAGTCTGAGTAATTTTGAACGCTCACTTTCGATCATTCTGTTTATCGGAATACCAGTCCATTTTGAAACAACTTCAGCAATTTCCTCTGCGTCTACTTCCTCTTTGATCATCTTTGAATCATCCTGAATTCCCGCTAATTTTAATTTTGCACTTTCAAGTGCTTCTTCTGTCTCTTTAACCTTACCGTATCTTATTTCGGCTACCTTACCAAAGTCGCTGGCACGCTCTGCTTGTTCCGCTTCAAGTTTGTAAGAATCAAGATTTTCTTTGCACTGCTGAATTAAGTCTAAGACATCTTTTTCTTTCTGCCATTGAGCTGTGAATGCATTTTTTTGCTCTCGAAATTCAGCAAGATCTTTTTCAATAGATTCAAGTTTTATTGAATCCTTTTCTCTTAGTAAGGCTGCTTTTTCAATTTCCAATTGAAGAATCTTTCTTTCCATTTCATCCAGCTCTTCTGGTTTGGAATTGATTTCCATACGAAGTTTTGAAGCTGCTTCATCAATAAGGTCAATGGCTTTGTCCGGCAGTGATCTGTCCGTAATATATCGTTGAGAAAGTTCAACAGCACTTAGTATTGCAGCATCCTTAATAAGTACCTTGTGATGATTCTCGTACTTTTCTTTTATTCCTCTGAGAATAGAGATAGCGTCCTCCGTTGTTGGCTCATTAACAAGAACTGTTTGAAAACGTCTTACAAGAGCCTTGTCCTTTTCGAAATACTTTTGATATTCATTAAGGGTTGTTGCACCAACTGCTCTAAGTTCACCTCTTGCCAATGCAGGTTTAAGAATATTAGCCGCATCCATTGCGCCTTCACCGCCAGATCCAGCCCCTACCAATGTATGTATCTCGTCGATAAACAAAATAATTTCGCCATCTGCTTTTGTGACCTCTTTGATAACTGATTTTAGTCTTTCCTCAAATTCCCCTTTGTATTTTGCTCCGGCTATTAATGCTCCCATATCAAGAGAGTATACTATTTTGGATTTCAAATTTTCAGGTACATCACCTTCGATTATTCTGTGTGCAATTCCCTCAGCAATTGCTGTTTTACCAACTCCTGGTTCACCAATTAGAATTGGGTTGTTTTTTGTTCTTCTCGTCAATATTTGAAGAACACGCCTGATTTCTTCATCTCGTCCAATAACTGGATCTAGCTTTCCATCTTGTGCTAATTCATTTAGGTTTTTAGCATACTTTGATAGAGACTTGTATGATCCATCTTGAGTACTAGATTTTACCGATTCGCCATTGCGCAATTTTGTTATGCTAATTTTAAGTTTATCAGGATCAATTTTGTTGTCCTTTAAGAGCTGCCCAACTGCATCTGTGGCATGAAGTAAAGCATAGAAAAGTACTTCAACAGAAAGATAAGAGTCACCAAAATTCTTCATTTTACTGAGCCCATAATTAAGGACTTGCTGCAGTTGCTTTGATAGATAAAGTTGACCGCCTGATACTTGTGGATATGATTCAATGATTCGATCAAGTGTTACACTTACCATGCGTAAATCCGAAATAGAATCTTTTAGAAGAAAGGGAATGACATCTTTTTCGTTGTCGAGTATAACTTTGAGTAAATGTCCAGTCTCAATTGCTTGATTGCTTTTTTGTTGAGCTAAATGTTGAGCTCCTTGTATAAGTTCTTGAGACTTAATTGTCAGTTTATTTAAATCCATTTTCTTCAGATTTCATTTTAGATTTCCATATCAATTTTCAATCCAAAGAATAATGGCGATATGATTTCTGAAAAAATGTCAGTACCCAACAGGGGATTATGACATAGTGTCTGTGAATCAGGGTTTTATATAGTTATTAACAATTATTTTAGTAGTTATGAACAAATTTATGAAACATAAAGTAAATCTTATCGTAACAACTTATAACACAAACAACATGAAGAATTTAGCCTTACTTCTTGGAATATTATTCTCAGCTTTTTATACCAGTGCATTTAAAATCTCGAAGAAAGATTATGTCGAAATGTGGAAAGATGTCGCTATTGGTGAGATGCTTGATCACAAAATTCCGGCTAGTATTACTCTTGCACAGGGAATTCTTGAGAGTGGTATTGGGAATTCCATGCTTGCCCTGGAGGCCAATAATCACTTCGGGATAAAGTGTCATGGATGGGCCGGTGAAAAAATTTACAAGGACGATGATAAGAAAAATGAATGTTTTCGAAAATACGATTCAGCGGAAGAATCGTTTGAAGATCATAGTGATTTCTTATTGAGTCATCAGAGATACTCAAGTCTTTTTAGCCTTAGCATAACTGATTATAAAGGATGGGCTCGAGGTTTAAGAAATGCAGGGTACGCCACAAATCCGAAATATTCTGAACTTCTAATTGACTTAATTGAAGAGCTAGGATTAAACGAATATGATACTTACAAGGGAATAGGTATTGATGCTGACGCATTAACTCAAGACATTGATGGTGAACATATTCGAACGAATGAACATGTTGTGTGTATCAATGATAATCGCGTTCGATTCGTTATTGCGAAAAAAGGAGACACTTTTTATCAAATTGCCGAAGAGTTTGATTTGACCTTGCGTCAGTTGAACAGATACAACTCATTTCCAGAATACAAAGATTGTTTAAGCGAAGGAGATCTAGTATATGTTATGCCCAAAAGAAAGGCGAAAATTTTCAAAAAAGAGGTAATAAGTATGGAGGAACCTATGTATGTAAATGAGATTTCACAAAAATATGGAGTTGCAGAAAAAACTCTAAAGCGATTGAACGATTTCGCCAAAGATTCCTTGGTTTCAAAAGGCGAAATAATTACCCTCAGATAAAAGGCTTAAGCCTTGAGGTATTTTAGTTTGTTGTTGTTTGTGTAAAGGCCTTGGGAAACCAAGGCCTTTCTTGTATTCCTGACTCCTATTCAAATTATATTTAGCAGTAAATTAATTTCTTAAATCGCTGTAATAGATGATTTTATGGCATAAATAACTTCGCTAGTTGGTCAGTTGACCTTAAATTCTTATTTTTAAATTTCGCGTGAAAATTGAATGTGAAAATATAAGAATATGAAGCCCTCAAAAGAACTCTTCAAGCTGGTTAAATCATTATCAAAATCAGAGAAGAGATTTTTTAAATTATCCTCGTCACTGCAATCCGGTGAAAAGAATTATTTAAAAATATTTGATTACATCGATGCCCAAGATGATTACAATGAATCAGCTTTAAAGGACTACTTTGATAATGAGGTGTTCATAAAGCATCTCCCCTCGGAAAAAAATCATTTGTATAAGCTTATTCTGAAGAGCCTACGTTC
>JALRKF010000088.1 GCA_023254905.1 Crocinitomicaceae bacterium
ATAGTTGTTTCTCACACTGCTACATTTGAAGAAACAGAAGACAAACCTCGAAATAAGAAGTCTTCTGCTTCCGTGCAAAAAGTAAATGATTCAGCGGATAAATCTACTTTAGGTGATCTTGATGCACTCGCAGAGCTGAAAGAAAAAATGGACAAAGGAGGGAAATAATTTCTTCATTTCCAGAAATATAAGCCTCGCTTAATAAGCGAGGCTTTTTTATGACACGGAGTAAACAAATAGGACTTAAATCAATTGGGATACTTCTCTCCTATTTATCTATTGTTTTGGGTGTTTATTTTTTCGATTGGTCTCCTGTTGGATTTTTCGTGGCTCTTTATGTGGAACTCATAGTAATAGTCGTAACATACGTTGTGGTGCGAGCATTGGACAAAGCTAAGAACCCAAAAAAATACCGGAAACTGCCAGATATAGGAAATATTACCACGGCACTCGCTGGGGCACTTTTACTTCAATACGTTTTCATGGTTGGTACATTAAAACTTTTTCATCAAGTTGAAATCAGTGAACCGTTAAGGCTAATGAATCAATCCGGAGGCTGGATTGCCTTTATCGTGATAGCTTTAGTTTACGCGATCAATTCCATTGATAAGAGATCTATTTCTCAAAAAGAATTCGAACTTCAACAAAACCTTTTCCTCGAAATATTATCGCTATCAGGGATGAATCTAATGGGCATTATATTATTGTTTTATATCAATACCTCTTCTCAGATTTTAGCCTTGATGGTATTGTTTTTAATCAGAACTGTAATAGAGATCTACTTCAAATACAAAACCAGCTGGAAATAAAAAAGCCCCTTCAATAGGAGCTTTTAGTTTTATTGTAAATATGCCTTTTAAAGGACAGACTTGGCGAAAGCAATAAGTTTGTCTTTTGTTTGAAATCCCAATGTTTGTTTAATCAGCTCACCATCACTGTTTATCATGAGAAGTGTAGGATAAGCTCGAATTCCATACCTACGAGCAACACTAGCTCCATCCTCATCCTTTTCAATATCAATCTTCAAATTGATAAAACTTTGATTGAATAATTTTCCTACCTCTTCGTCTTTAAAGGTAGTAGCAGCCATTCTCTTACATGGGCCGCACCAGCTCGTGTAACAGTCAATAAAAATTAATTTTCCTTCTTTTTTAGCCTGTTTCTTCGCTTTTTCCAAATTTACTTTTTCGAAAGAAATACCATTACTCAAGCTTAGAATTGCTTTTTTTTCATTTCCTGTCGTTTCTTGTGCAGTTCTCGCCGTATTCTCATCTGAACATGTCGTTGATGTCATAAAAATCAGTGAAAACACTCCAGTCATTAAAATTCCAATTGTCCTTTTCATTTTCTTTTTTTTGATTAATCCTGATCGCTCAGAACGTTAAAATACATATATGCTTACAAACCATCAAACTTGAGTAGATAAAATCTAATAAAGCAAAGTTGTTACCTTTAATCAAAATTCATTCCAAGAATAATGCAAATTGAATTCCGCACAAAAAATGCTGCGATTCGCTCAGAAATCGAGATTTTTCTTAATGAATGGCGATCAAAGGATTCCTTTTGTGTTAATACATCGGGCTCCACGGGAAGGCCTAAATCGATAAGCATAAAGAAGGTATTTGCGGAGTCATCTGCTAGAAAAACACTCGATTATTTCAATTTGGAAGAAGGAAATAAAGCCTTGTTTTGCCTCTCTCCTGAGACAATTGCTGGCAAAATGATGCTTGTACGAGCAATTGTTGGTAATTTAAAATTAATCGTATCCGATATTAATTCAACACCGTTAGAATCAATAATGGAAAATGAAAAATTAGATCTTTCTGCAATGGTACCTCTACAAGTAGATAAATCTTTGATACGGGATAGCTCAAAAATGAGAAATATTCGTAATCTTATAATTGGTGGAGCGGGAATTTCTGAGAAACTCGAAAAAGAAATCCTTTCCTTTCAATTAAAGGCATTCCACTCATTTGGAATGACTGAAACAATCTCGCATATAGCTTTGAGACAAATTGATGGTAAACAGCCAATTTACAAAGCTCTTAAGAATACTATATTCTCCCAAGGGAAAGAAGGAAATCTAATAATTGATTCACCGGATATTGGTGTACATAAATTAGAGACAAATGACCTGGTCAAGCTTTTAGATGAAAGCTCATTTTTGTGGATCGGGAGAAAAGACAATGTCATAAATACGGGAGGGATAAAGGTATATCCAGAGCAGATAGAAACAAAACTGAATACTAAACAGAACATTTTTATTTCTTCTTTGCGCGACGAGACTCTCGGTAACTGCATTATACTTTGCGTAGAAGGAAATTCTTTCGATTTAAATTTATTTGATTCTCTTACCAAATTTGAAAGGCCAAAATACATTTATTACTTTGACTCCTTCATCTACACCAACTCGAACAAAATAAATAGAATCGAGACAACGAACCATTTATCTGATGCCAGGAAACAAATACTATAAAATACTCGGGTTAAATCCTGGTGCATCGGAAAAAGAGATTCGAAAAAAATATCGGAAGATGGTAATGATCTATCATCCAGACAAGAATAAATCGTCTGATGCGGAAGACAGATTTATAGAAATTACAGAAGCTTATGAAATATTAACGGGAAAGGTTCAACCCCCGAAAGATGATAACTTATCGACTAGCAAAGGCTCAAAAACTTCACAAAAAAATCACGAAGAACGCGTTCGAAATGCGAAGAAAAGGTATCGTGAACAGATCTTCAAAGAATTCATGGAGAACGAAAACTACTTCAATGAACTCACAAAAGGACCTAAATGGATTACAATAAAGTTAATTGCCTTTACAGGAACAATATTAGCTTCTATGTTGTTTGCAGATTACATTCTACCAAAACATTATGAACCCATTGAAGTTACACACTATCATGTGAATGCAGGAGTATTAGGAGCAGATAAAAGAGAATTAAGTTTGATTCAACTGGATACAGGTGAGAAATTATGGGTGTCAGGACTAACCTATCATTTATACGGAAGATATCCCAATGGATATAAAGAAGCAAGTTGGTTTTTTCACAATCCAATTAGTATCATTTCGAAAGGCAAGACATCACACAGAAAATATTACACCCATTTCAATTTTTATAGTTTTGGCTGGTTAACAGCTATCCTTTTTTTAGCACCAATAATCTTGTTTGTTTACCGGAAAAAGACAGTTCGATTTGCAGTGCTCTATCATTTCTGCTATTATGGTGTTGGTGTTCTGATGCTTATATTTTTGACGACAGGCGATCGATGGGCTCATATCCTCTCATTAGGGTTTCTCTAAAGCTTTTTCATTGCTCTGTCCATGGAGCGTTTGTCATCCTTTTCTTTTAATGAATGGCGCTTATCGTAGATCTTCTTACCTTGTGCAAAAGCTATTTCAACTTTTGCCCAACCTTTATCTGAAATAAATAATCGAAGTGGAACAATTGTATTTCCTTTCACCTTCAAGAACTTTTCTATTTTATTAATCTCCTTTTTATTTAGCAGGAGTTTTCTATCCGATCTTGGTTGATGAGAATAGAATGAGGCATTTCCGTATTCTGTAATATGCATATTTCGTATCCATACCTCTCCACTTTCAAAAATACAATAAGCCTCTTTTATACTTGCCTTACCCGCCCGTATACTTTTAATCTCTGTCCCTACCAATTGCATACCAGCTGTAAATCTCTCAAGTAAATGATACTCGAACTTAGCTTTTTTGTTTTGTATGTTGATTTGGTTCTTCAATTATCAAAAATATACCATGTAAAAGTAATACTTAAAACGGTTTCAACAGGATATAATTTCGATACCTTTGCTTTGTGAAAATACCTTCTGAGTATATTGAAATTGCTGTTGAACAAATGGCAACGCTCCCTGGAGTGGGAAAACGCACTGCTCTTCGCCTTGTTCTCCAATTACTCAATCGTACAGAGGATGAGATTAGATCATTTTCAGAGGCGATGATAAACATGAAGCTGCATGTGAAAAAATGCAAAGAATGTGGAAATCTGTCAGATATAGAGGTCTGTTCTATTTGCTCAAATGTAAGTCGAGACCATCAAACTATTTGTGTTGTTGAAGATATTCGTGATGTCCTCGCAATTGAAATGACGGAAAGCTACAAAGGTACATATCATGTTTTAGGAGGCATCATTTCTCCAATGGATGGAATCTCCCCGAAGGACCTCAATATTGAATCGCTAATCCGTCGAGTTAGAGAAAATAACGTAATAGAAATTATCTTCGCTTTAAGTGCCACGATGGAAGGTGATACTACCAATTTTTACCTATCAAAAAAGTTGAATGAGTTTGATTTAGAATTATCTACTCTATCCAAAGGAGTAGCGGTAGGCTCTGAACTTCAATACGCAGATCAAATCACCCTTTCTCAATCAATTATGAACCGTCAACCATTTGAAATTAAGCACTAATTAGGTGACCAAAAAGGATACATAGAGATGTTGTTTTAGATTCTATTTGGATGATTATATTTGTCCTCTCAAATATTTAAAATTACTATTATGTTGAAAGAATTTAAAGCATTTATCTCGAAAGGAAACGTTCTTGATCTTGCAGTTGGTTTAATTATGGCAACCTACTTTGGAGCTATAGTGAAATCCATGGTAGATGATCTATTGATGCCTCTAATTGGTAATCTAATTGGGGGAATTGATTTCAAAGAGATGAAGTATATAATCTCAGAAGCTGTTTTGGATGCTGAAGGAGTAGAGACTGCAGCTGAAGTTTCATTAAACTACGGATTATTTATTAACCACATCATAACTTTTATTTTCGTTGCAATTGCGGTATTCCTGATCGTCAAAGGTTACAACCAAATGAAGAAGAAGGAGGAGGAAGCCCCAGCTCCAACTCCGGCACCGACCAAGGATCAAGAACTACTCACAGAAATTCGAGATCTACTTAAAAAATAGCAAATTAGCTTGCTTATGATAATCAAGTCCTGACTATGTTAGGACTTTTTTTTGATAAATCATATGAAAAAAATAACAACAATACTATTCCTTTTTTTTCTTGGAACTGCCAGTTCACAAGACACTTCTGCTGAAAAGAATCTCAGATCAAAAAGTAAGGATACTTTAAGTGGTTGGGATACTGGAGGCACTACTTCTATCAACATAACACAAACAGCTTTGTCTAATTGGAATGCAGGAGGTCAAAATTCCTTAGCATTGAACGGATTACTTTCATTGTTTGCAAATCATCGAACAGATAATAGAACATGGGAAAATACCTTAGACGTGGGTTATGGAATTTTACGTCAAGGGAGTCGACCCGCGATCTGGCGAAAAACAGATGACAAGATTGATTTTATGTCAAAATACGGTAGAAAAACAACAGGTAATTGGTATCTAGCTGGACTGGCAAATTTTAAAACTCAAATGGCCCCTGGATATAATTACCCAAATGACAGTGTTGTTATATCTAAATTCATGGCTCCAGGATATTTATTAGGAGCACTCGGGATGGAGTATAATAGAAATGGGAAATTAACTGCATTCCTTGCTCCTTTTACATCTAAAACGACTTTTGTTCTGGAATCCACATTATCTAATGCTGGCGCATTCGGTGTAAAGCCTGGTGAAAATATACGTAATGAGTTTGGTGGTTACATTCGTATGTTCTATAAGAATGATATTATGGAGAATATTAATCTCCAGACAAAACTCGACCTGTTCACCAATTATCTGGATCGACCACAGAATATAGATGTCAATTGGGAAATGTTAATTTCAATGAGGGTGAATAAATACATCACCGTTACACTTTCTACACAGCTTATATACGATCACGATATAAAAATAAATATAGACAAAAACGGAGATGGTATAATCGATGCAGTTGGTCCAAGAGTTCAATTGAAAGAGATTTTAGGTGTAGGATTAGCATACACTTTTTAAGTTTATTACCTCTTTTTTGATTTTGATTTTTGTTTTTCTCAAAATCCGTTTTATTATTGTAATGATTAATCAATTTATTGACCTGTATTAATGACCAGTATTTTTGTTGCCAAATTAGATTTTGGTGTCACTGTAGACGAATTAAAAGCTTTATTTGAAGCTTATGGTGATGTTAAAAAAGCACACATCGCTACAGATCGTGAAACCGGTAAACCTCGTGGTTTCGCTTTTGTTGAAATGTATAATGATGATCAAGCCCAAAAGGCAATCGCTGAACTTGATGGTAAAAATATTAACGGAAGAGACATTGCTGTAAAAGAAGCAGAGGATCGACGTGGCAATAACAGCGCCCCCCGCAAAGACTTCAAAGCTAAGGGTGAATTTAAACCTAGAGAAGTGTCTGAGACTCGGGGAACATCGGATGAAGTTTATAAACCCAAGAGAGATGCAGGAGATTT
>JALRKF010000099.1 GCA_023254905.1 Crocinitomicaceae bacterium
GCGCAAAATCTTTATTTTCTGGGCATTAAAGATAGCTGCATTCACTTTTAATTTATTTCGAATGATGGACGAATCGTTCAATAACCTTTGTATATCTTTATCCTTGTAATTAGAGATCTTATCAATCGAGAATTCATCGTACGCCTTTCGGAATCCAGACTCCTTTTTAAGAATTGTTTCCCAAGAAAGCCCAGCCTGGTTTATTTCAAGGATCAATCTACCGAATAACTCATCGTCATCATTGATCGGAAAACCATACTGATTGTCGTGATACACCTTGTGCACATTATCATCTGACATTCCTTCACAGTAATTACAATAACTCATCCACCTATATCTGATACGAATTTAATCGTTAGAAGGTTGATAAGCAATTATACATTATCTTACTATCATTATTAATTTTGATGAAAATAAAATTAAATGTCAGTTTACGCATTCAATGGATTTGTACCGGTTATAAAGGAGAGTAGTTTTGTTCACCCAAAAGCAAGTGTAACGGGAAATGTTATCATAGGTGAGGATGTTTATATTGGTCCTGGTGCTGCGATCCGTGGAGACTGGGGGCAGATAATTATTAAAGATGGTTGCAATATTCAAGAAAATTGCACAATCCATATGTTTCCAGGCAAAACTGTGACACTAGAAGAATCGGCGCATATCGGTCATGGTGCGATCATTCACGGAGGAACGATTGGAAAGAACTCGTTGATTGGAATGAATGCTGTGATCATGGATGATGTGAAAATTGGTGAGGAATCAATCATTGGGGCATTGACATTTGTTCCAGCCAATTCGGAGATCCCAAGAAGAAGTCTTGTCATAGGAAATCCAGGGAAAGTGATCAAAGAAGTGTCCGATGACATGATCAATTGGAAGACGAAAGGAACGGCTCTCTATCAGCAACTTCCATCAGAATGTTACGCCACGTTAAAAGAAGTAGAGCCACTGCGTGAAATTGATGCAGATCGGCCTGCACAGGAAAGCATGTACTCTACTTGGGAATCAATAAAAACAAAAACATGATTTGGAGAATTACATTAATTAGCCTAGTGCTTTTTTATTCCTGCGCAACCACACGACAGGACAAATCAATAGATGGTATATATGACATTTCTTGTGGTATTTGCCAATTCGACATGACTGGAGATGAATGTGCATTAGCAATAAGAGTTAATGAGAAAAACTACTACATCGAAAATGGTGATGTCAACGTATTCGGAGACATGGATGCGGCAGATGGTGTTTGCAATGAAGTAAAAAAAGCATACGCAATAGGAGAGATTAAATTTGGTGTTGTGTTTATTGACTCTATTTCACTGATAAAATGAGTGAGAAACAATATGACTTTACAATCCTAACGGATCACCGTTGGATAAATCCAAAGAGAATAGATGATTACACTTCGAATGTACTTTTGGAGGACAGACTGCTGCTCGAAGCACTTGAAAGGAAGCATTTTAAAGTGAATAGAAAGAGTTGGGATGACAAGTCATTCGATTGGTCCTCCACAAAATTTGTGATATTTAGAACAACTTGGGACTATTTTGAGAGATTCCATGAGTTTAATAAATGGTTAAAAGGTGTGCAAAATAAAACAGGACTCATAAATCCAAGAGAGCTGATTTTATGGAATATTGATAAACATTATTTGAATGACCTTGAAAAGAAAGGTATTCCAATTCCTCCGACAATTTTCATTGAGAATAAGGATTCCAGGACACTGACCGAAATTGCAAAATCAACTTCCTGGAAAAAATTCATCCTAAAACCAGTTGTATCCGGTGGCGCATACAATACTTTTATGCTCGAAAAAAAGGACATAGAAGAGCATGAGCATATATTTCGTAAGTTGATCGAAAAAGAGGCAATGATGCTTCAAGAATTTCAAGAAAATATTTTTGAAATGGGCGAAGTCTCCCTTATGATATTCGGAGGCAAATACAGTCATGCTGTATTGAAGAAAGCAAAGCAAGGAGATTTTCGTGTGCAAGACGATTTTGGAGGAACACTGCAAGATTATGAACCGAAACAAAAAGAAATCGATATCGCGGAAGCATGTATTCTTGCATGTCCTCAATTACCTTTATATGCCCGTGTAGATATCATGTGGGATAATAATAAAGAACCAATAATTGGAGAATTGGAAATGATCGAGCCGGAACTTTGGTTTAGAAGAAATGATAATTCTGCTGACAAATTAGCTGATGCTATTGCTAATTATTATCACTCTCCGGTTCTTTCTTAAGAGCTTTGCCTAAAATATAAACTCCTGCAAGGACAAAAGGTATACTTAATATCTGACCTGTATTGATGGGTAAGATCTCATCGCGCACAGTTTGTCCAATCTTGACAAATTCTATTAAGAATCGTGCACCAAAAAGAAGGATCAGAAATGTTCCAAACAAAACACCACTCTTTCTCCAAAGTTCTTTTTTCCAATACATAAACATTAAAATCAAAAATATGACGACGTAAGAAAGAGCTTCATATAATTGTGCTGGATGTCTAGGTGTTGGATCAAAAGCTCCTAACTCTTCGTTCCAGTAATTAGGAAAGCTAAATGCCCAAGCAACCTCTGTCGGGTTACCAACAATCTCACTATTCATTAGGTTTCCCAATCGAATGAAACAACCTGCAATTGCTATTGGTGCAACGATTCTGTCCAGAATCCATAGCATTGGCTTTTTAACGACTTTTTTGGAAAATAACCATAATGCTACCAAAATAGCAATAGCCCCCCCATGACTTGCCAGACCTCCTTCCCAAACCTTAAATATATCCAGTGGATGGGAGAAATAACCTGTTATAGTCCTAACTCCATATTCATCAAATTCATCCCAATATGGACCGTAGAAAAATACATGACCTAGACGTGCTCCAACAATTGTGGCAACCACAACATAGAAAACCAATTTATCCAGATGTTCCTCTGGAGTTCCTGATTTCTTAAACATTCGTTTAATTACGAAATAACCAATGATCAGACCCGTAACAAAGAGTAAACCGTAAAGATTAGGTGTTTTCCAACCTTCAATGATTTCGGGAGTAACATCCCAGGTAATGGTTAAATTCAATGTATTCTACTTTTATGTTTTTTCAAATTTAATTGTTTTTTTAAGTCTTATTTGAATCTCAGTTTATTGGACCTTCCTTTTTTAAATATCTTGTTCGAAACCACCTTTCCTTTGCGAATTGAACGCTGTTCCTCTTCGGTTAAATGGATTATTTCCTGACAGTCAGTTGAACAACAATTTTCTAATTTCGTTTTACAGCTATCGCATTGAATAAACAATAAATGACAAGCATCATTCGCACAATTGGTGTGAACATCTGCAGGCTCTCCACATTGATGGCAAACTGCAATAATATCATCTGATATTCTTTCACCACGACGCTCATCGAATACAAAGTTCTTACCGATAAACTTATTTTCAAGTCCAATTTCAGAGCAATCGTTTGCGTATTTTATAATCCCACCTTCCAATTGATGTACTTTATCGAATCCTCTATGTTTAAACCATGCCGAGGCCTTTTCGCATCGTATACCACCTGTACAATACATAACGATATTTTTATCTTCATTTCCTCTCAAATAATCCTCTTCAATTAGGGGCAATGATTCTCTAAAAGTATCTACATCAGGAGTAATTGCTCCTTCAAAGTGACCAACCTCCCATTCATAATGATTTCTGAAGTCTATCAAAATTGTCTCTGGATCATCCGTCAATTTATTGAACTCCTCTGCACTGAGGTGTTTTCCCTTGTTTGTAACATCAAATGTTTCATCGTTTAGGCCATCCGCTAATATCTTGTTTCTCACCTTGATTTTTAACTTCAGAAAAGGGAATTCTACCTCGCCTCCCTCCACAGCTAAATTCAGTCGAGAATCTTTTAGGAACTCAATAGAATTGGTCGCGTTTTTAAAGGATTCAAAATTTTCTTTGGGAACAGATATCTGTGCATTGACACCCTCGGTCGCGACATACACTCGTCCAAGTACATCTAATTTCGACCACATTTGATAAAGGTGATCCCTGAATAATCGAGGATTTGGAATTTTAGCGTACTGATAGAAGGAGATAGTTATCCATTCATATCCTTTTTTTCGCCATTTTTCTTCTAATTCCTCTTTGTTTAAAGTATTCCACAGTTGCATGCTATGTTTTTTTAATCGTAAAGAGTTGTTGCAAATTTAAGACATTTTATTTCAACAAATGCTGACTTCTTTTTGGCTATCTTCGTACATGCGATTTTTCTATGGCATTCTATTAATGGGACTTTTATCTGTTCTGGCAGCCTGCCCACCCTCCGGTAAAAGTGATCTCAAATTGATCCAAGCGAACAATATGGATCTGCCAAACCTAAAATACGTAGGATATGAGAGTATCGATTTTGCCTTGTCTGATTTATTCGATGTAGTATATTCAAAAGACTATGCAATTTCGGGTGACGATGCTATGTGTCGTGTTATTAGAGCACTAGATGTCTACTTTTCAGTGGAAGTTTTCGACACAGTAGATGTTGCAAATTTCGGCGAAGATATCAATCAATACTCGAGTAATCCATTAGATATTATACAAGACTTTTATGTAAGGAAGAGAGTAAACTCACTTCACGAGCCTCGGGTCTCAATAAAAAAAGAATTGCCAAAAAGTGTAAAGTTCGAGGGTTGCATACAAGCAGTCAAAGGAAAAAACTACGATTACGAATACCAAGAACAAACCAATTACTTTACAGCAACATTGAAAATTGAAGATGAGTTTTATGTATTTCAATTGATTGGCAAGGCTGATAACATGAGCTATTTGTACGATGATTTTGTAGATTTACTTAGCTCAGTTAGATAATGAAAATCATCGATAAAATTCAAAAAGAATTGCAGAATAAATTGCCTGGTGAAGCCGCGCATGTTGATGTAATTCCCACGAGCAGACCAATCAGCAGTAAAGCTTTAAAACAAGCAGAGTACTATCGAGAATCGGGCGTAGCACTTATTTTGGTTGAAAATCAAAAAGAACTTCAATGCATTCTCATGAAACGCTCAATTCATCCCGGTAATCCCCACAGTGGTCAAGTTGCATTACCAGGCGGGAAGATCGAGGATAACGACAAAGACCTGGAGGCTACAGCGCGCCGGGAGACAATTGAAGAGATTGGAATCAAACTAGACACCAACTCTTTGATCGGAAAACTAACACCGATTTATATTCCAGTTAGCAAGTTTAAAGTTCAACCCTTTGTGTACCATTACAAAGGAGATCTAGACTTTAAATTAGACCCGCTCGAAGTGGATGAAGTATTTTTATTCGACATAAAATTGCTGAAGAAAGAGAACGTAATAAAAAGAAAAGAAATCCTGCTTAGTGAAGGATATCGACAAAAGTCTGTTCCTTATTTTGATATCTGCAATGAAACTGTCTGGGGAGCAACTGCCATGATCTTGGCAGAGTTTAGACAATTATTACTTAGAACCTAAATCTTGCAAATCCAAAAGCTGAAGAAACGCTACTCGATTCATCTAAAAAGAAAGAAAGCATGTCCCTAGATGAAATTCCGAATTCACAAGCGCCATCACCGAGCAAGAAATTAATTCCAACGGGGATATTATGTTTATAGATTCCTCCACCAAAATACCCTGCACTAATTCTCAGCCATTTGATTGGCTTCAATTCGCCTCCAATGGAGTACACTGGGTTCACAATACTACCAGGATTTTCAGAATTAAACGGAGCAATAACATCGATTCCTAATTCAGCAATATCCAGATCTAAACTAGCTCCAAAACGAACAGTTGCCGGATTTTTTACCGTGTATTTTTCCTGACTCTCAAGAGATAGAATTCCTCCATCCTCTAAAAATAAGTTCGTGGCATTCGTGACATTGTAATTATTCAATCCATTGAGTCGCATATCTCCCAAAATAGAATCTCGAACACGATAGACATTGCGTGTATAGGTGACACTACCAATATTGTTCACTGCTGCTCCGAGTTTCAGCTTTCCGAATAATCTTGCGCTTGCACTAAGATCAATACCGTAGCCATTCCCTACAACATTTGGTAATGTACCAGATTGTATAATGTCATTCATATTCGTAATAGCACCGTAATTGATATCGTAAAATGGAGACATAGAGGAGTACATATATATATTTTCACCATCTGATCTCAGAGTGAGCATCGCCATTGATTGAATAAATCTACCTCCAACACCACCATACAATGCGAATGTAGAATCATTCCCAAATAACTTTCTTCCATAACCAAAATTATAATGACGATTCCAAGACATCCGTAATTCTGAGCCAGCAGTAATTTGACTTAATTGTAACGGATTACTTATTGTTCCCAGTACCACTGCATTCAGAGTATCTTGAGCTATTCCTTGGTAATTTGAAATTCGGGATGTATCATTACCAAAAGCAATTGTTAATGAGTCAAAATATTGAGCAAATTTTCCTTCAAACAATAATTCTGTAGTTTCTCGGTTCAATTGACTGAACCAATTATACTGCTCTTGTATACTGAACGCTATTCCACCTAATTTCTCCGTTTGAAATGAAAAACCAAACCAGTTAAAACTTGCATCCATAGTTAAACCCGCATTCGCATAATCAGCAGCATATTCCCTTTGTTGCTGCCAATCAGAACTCGTGTCCTCATTTCCAGAAATATCTTTTCTAATTGCCTTGTACAACTTTCTTAAACGATCAACATTTAAGGAATCAGAATAAATGCCGACACTAGATTCAGATGAACCTATCGTAAATCGTTTTTTTTCAAATCCTGTGCCCCATCCTAAAGAAGAAGTGTTAACCCCTAAACAGTGATAATCTGTCAAAAATGTCGTAGCAACTCCTTTACCGACAGCCGTGTAAGCAATGCCTTGCGTTTGTGAAAAATAAATTGCCGGAAGGAAAATAAATATGGAGATAACTAGCGTCTTCATAATTTCAGTTTGATTAAAAGTAGATAATTAACATCAGAACAGAGCAGCTAGAGAAAACAAAAAGAGGAACAAATCTCGAAACTTGTTCCTCTTTCTGCTAAACCATGCTAAAACTATAAAACTCAAAAACTAATAACCTTCATTATCGCCTTTGATATAACAAATATAGAGTATAATTTTAAAAATCAAACACTTGATGGGTAAAATTTCTAATTCTTAGCCCAATGCGACATCTAAAACCATCATTACGAGGAATCCTCCAATAAATCCTAAAACGGCCAAGTCCGTATACTTATCTCTTTGAGTCTCCGGAATAACCTCCTCTACCACAACGTATATCATCGCACCGGCTGCGAAAGCAAGAGCGAATGGTAATACGGGTTCCAAATAAATTACAAGAAGTGCTCCTAGTACACCAAAGATGGGTTCTACAATGGCAGATAATTGTCCGTACATAAAACTTTTACTTCGACTTACACCATGTCTTCTTAGTGGCATTGCAACAGCAAAGCCTTCTGGAAAATTTTGTATTCCAATGCCAAGAGCTAGAGTCACGGCTCCAGCAATAGTAGCTCCTTCAATTCCCATACTAGCTCCTCCAAAGAGAACACCTACGGCTAAGCCCTCAGGAATATTGTGGAGAGTGATTGCCAAAACTAACAAGGTTGTTTTGTGCCATTGGGTTTCGATTCCTTCTTTCTCCTTTTGTTTAATAGTTTAACTCTAGTATTCCAACACCATTCAGTTATTTTAATAATATAAGTCTCTACGAAAGAAACCGCATCATCAAGTTTAGCAAAACTTGATTGAAGTACAGTTTTAATTTGCTGCTGCATCGCCTCCTGACCTGGAAGTGATGAGTTACCCTGAAGGAATTGGGTCATCGTC
>JALRKF010000131.1 GCA_023254905.1 Crocinitomicaceae bacterium
ATGCCCTTTCTTTGCCAATGACTTACCTAATTCCGTCGCAACGACACCTGATCCTCCAAATGTTGGATACAACACAATTCCAATTCTCATTCTATCAGCTAATTTAAATGTAAAGTTAATTTTTATCTACGGAAAGGCCACTTCTCTATATAGTGATCTGATAAACGCCACGCAAAATAAGCAAAAGGAACAGCACCAAGAATATCAATACTATAATGGCAACGCTGTACCATCAGTAAAATACCTAGTAAGAGCGCAAGCATAAGAAAATACCATTTTCCACCAGAAGAGAAATAAAGAGCAAATAAAAGTGCGCAATGCCCACTAAAAAATAGATCAGTAACGATTTTACCTGGATAAATAAACGTATTTAATATTGGATCCTCTAAAAAGATAAGATCGTGAGGCGCACTAAGAGGAAGAATGTATAAAGAGGTCATTCTGAACAGAATCAAAAAACTATAGGTGACCATAATTTTGGCGTAAATCTCTTTATCGCTCCTGTATATAATCAAATACAACAATAATGAACCATAAGTAACAATGAATATTGGGAGAGAAACATCGAAGGAAGGAACAATAAGATAGAATGGATCTGCGAACTCAAAACCAAAATTAATTGATCTGAATTCATTAAACTTTAGAAACTGAACGAAAATTATCACACAGCTAATTAAGAGTATTGCACTCGGCGGGGTTACTCCAATTTTTATTGGTTCAATATTTTTGAATAACCGCTTCATAAATTACTTTTTGAATATCCGATCGGATATTCATTTTTACAATCTTCCAATTTTCCGCGTCAGGATAGACACGATTCGACAAAAAGACATAATTAATATCATATTTTGGATCGGCCCAAACAAAAGTTCCTGTAAAACCAGAATGGCCAAAACTCGATAGAGACACTAAGTTGCAAGTTGGCCCGCCTTGCAAAGATCTCACGGGCTTATCAAATCCAGCCCCTCTCCTATTTTCCGGACAAAATTGACAACTTGTATACTCCGAGATTACATTCTTCGCAAGAAAGTTATGCCCGTATTTTCCTCCGTTTAAAAACATTTGCATCATCGCTGCTAAGTCCCAAGAATTGGAAAAAATGCCAGCATGCCCGCCCACACCTCCTAGCATCGCAGTACCTTGGTCATGAACAAAACCATGTACAAGCTCCTTTCTAAAAATCTTATCATCCTCTGTAGGAGCGATCCTTTCCAATGAAAATCTGTTCAAAGGGTTGTATCCAATTGTTTGGAGGCCCATAGGCTTGTAAAAATGTTCTTGCATATATTCCTCCTGTGATTTTCCTGTTTGAGCCGTTAATATTTTTCTTAGAAAGTAATAACCTAGGTCCGAGTATTTATATTTCTTGCTCCCAAGATTTTTATTCAGAATAGATTGGTACATGACATCTTCGTAACTCGGATCAATCCATAAATTAGTTGATACTTGTCTTGAAAATCGTGTATCCTCCTTGTTTGAATATAGCGTCTTGTCGTGTATACCACCGCTCATAGTTTTCACATAGAATGGTATCCACGGATACAAGCCTGCTTGATGTGCCATCATATCACGAATCACAATACTTTCATACGCTGTAGAATCAACAAAAGGAAGGTATTTACCGAGAGAATCATCAAGATTGAAAAAACCTTCATCCTGTAAACGCATCATTGCCGCTGTTGAAGAAACAATCTTTGTCACGGATGCGACGTCGTAAATAGTATTATTATTTACCATTAACGAACTATCATATGTTTGATACCCAAAATTCTTATGATATATTACTTTTCCTTTATATGCAGCCAATACCTGGCAGCCAGGAAATGCCTTTTGACGTATGCCGGAAGTGATAATTGTATCAATCTCAGAAAGCTTGCTTTCAGATATCCCGAATACGCTTGGATGACTTCGACTTAATCTGCCAGCCCAGGGAAGTTTAACGCCGTGCCCTCTTCTCAATTTTTCCGATAATGTAACGGACAGTTTAGAACCATTCGAAACACAGCCCATTAAAAGCTCTCCCATTCTATCTAAAGCAAAAGGATGGTTCTCATGCGAGATGATCATAGCATCAAAAGGAAGATCGTCAAGATCCTTAAAACTTTTAACTCCTCCATTTATTGACAGAACAGTCTGTTTTCCAATTAATGATTCTGCCCAATGTTCCATCCCATCTAAATGATCAATTTTCGTAGAATATTCGTTTGTATGAACAGAGGTTAAAATAATATCATAATCATTTAGTTTGCCCTTATATCTCCACAAGGCTTCCTTAATAGAATAGGCATGATAACAATCAATATTTACCGTTCTAGATATCGACGACCAGAGAGGATCAACATGCGAGCCGATACTGATCAACGCAATTTTCCGATCAAATCGATCAATTGGAAGTACTTCATTTTTATTGCGAATTACAACCATTCCTTTCTCGTAAATAGACTTTGAAGTCCATTCCTTATCAAGTGCAACTTTTTTAGCTTTTTTACCCTTGACTATTTGATCGTATTTCAATTCCAATACTCTGCGACATTTCTCATTTATCAAATCCACTGGTATATTTTTCTCTTCAAACTCCCTTATCAAAAGATCGTGTAATTCTTTTGGTCTGTTAATTCTGTAAAGCTGATCGCATCCTGCCATGTATGCTTTAAAAGCAAAAGTGGAACTTTCATTGTCCATCGAAGAACTAAATACAACAGCTTTAAAGCCAAGCTTTATTCTTAGTAAATCATTAATAATTTCCTTGCTAATTGTTGCAGGCGCGCCAGAAGTATCCAAAGTGGGATAGGATTGACTACTCATACCAATTGTCTTTATACCACTTGAGATTAGGGATCTAAATGGCATGAGGTCTACCGCATCGATATGGAGTAAAGAATTATTGCATATATTTTTCTCAAAATCAACATCACCTGCCCCAGGAAAGTCCATCGGAGTGAATAGGATTCCAGCAGCTCGGTGAGCCTCATTGAAGGCTGAACAATGTTCCGAAACAGTTCTGGGGTTTTCTCCGAAAGAATTCAAATAACCTTGGGTGTTTGAAGGATCAGCATAAACATTTGCTAAATGAGTAAAATTGATATTGAATCCAGTGCTGCCGCACTCTTGCGCAATCAAGGCACCTATATTTGATGTAAGTTGCAAGGAATCCGCCGCCCCAACCGTAATTGGAAAAGGAAATCTACTTGCATCGAAAAAGCTTTCGGAAAGTCCACAAGAAGCCTCAGTTCCGATAAATATTGGAATTTGTGAGGTATTACTAATCTTGTAAATAGCATCATTTGCTTTTGACACCGTTCCTCCTTTTAATACAATTCCTCCAACTCCATTTTGAAGAGCATATTGTACAGATTCTTCAACCTTTTCAGACTTCCAATTCAAATCAATTAAAACATTGAACGATTGGTGAAATTTTTGACCAATGGACATGGATTCTAGTCGCGAATTAACCCAAATATCTTTTTCACTTTCTGGCAATTCCGTATGATTTGTCATTGCAAGACAAATGATTCCAAGTCCAAAAAGAATTGTCAATCGCATGTTCAAAATTACAAGTATGAGGTCGTTTTTAGTTAAATTGACAGATTAGTTTTCAACATAATAAAACGTAAAACATGACGTATTGTCACATTCATCTAACGGGTATATTTTTTGATTAATAGATCTCGTGCTTCCCTTGTATAATTAGTACATTTGTCGTGATGAAGATTAGATTTCTGAATAAAACCATTGAGAACAGACGATTCGATTACACGCCGATGTATTATGATGAAAGGAAAGAGGCACTCAGAAATAAGAAAGAGCTTTATCAGCGTATGAAATCAGGAAGTCTCCCAGAAAATGAGAAAAGGCAGTTGCTCAGAGATGAAATGAAACAATCTTGGTCGAGAACAAATTATCGTAAATCTCAGGAGCAGATTTCAAATTTTCGAATAATGATCTTGATCTTGGTACTGTTAGGCCTGGGATATTTTATTTTCAATGGTATTGATGATGTTGACACAATCGTAAAAAAAATCTGGTAGTATGAGCAACATTATAAAATTACTACCAGATCATATTGCAAACCAGATAGCGGCTGGAGAGGTAATTCAAAGACCTTCCTCTGTTGTAAAAGAGCTGATGGAAAATGCGATTGACGCTGATGCAAGTCAAATCCAGGTGATAATCAAAGATGCCGGAAAGACGCTGATAAAAGTTGTGGACAACGGAAAGGGAATGACAGCAAAAGATGCAGAGCTCTGTTTTGCGAGGCATGCGACGAGTAAAGTGCGAAAAGCTGATGATCTGTTTGCACTCTCGACAAAGGGATTTAGAGGGGAGGCACTTGCCAGTATTGCTGCGATTGCTCATGTTGTTCTAAAAACAAAACAACAGGAATCGGAAACAGGCACAGAAATAGCCATTGAGGGAAGTAAATTGAAGAGATCAGAGGAAATAATTACACCTAATGGGAGCATATTTGAAATAAAGAATTTATTTTATAACGTTCCAGCAAGACGCAACTTTTTAAAGGCAGAATCAACCGAATTTAATCACATCAGTGAAGAATTTATTCGAATAGCAATTGCTCATCCTGATATAACTTTAACTCTGACTCATAATGACAAGGTTATATATCAATTGTCCGACGCAGTGCTGCGAAAAAGAATCGTAGATCTTCTTGGAAAAAATATGAATGACAAACTTGTTCCTATTGAAGAGGAAACAAATATTGTTAAATTGAATGGTTTTGTACTCAAGCCAGAGGCGGCAAAAAAGCGACGAGGAGAGCAATACTTTTTTGTAAACAATCGATTTTTTAAAAGTCCATATTTCAACCATGCCGTTAATAAAGCATACGAGGGCTTGATCGCATCGGATCAGTTTCCAAGTTATTTCTTATTCATTGATGTTGATACATCAAAAATCGATGTCAATGTTCACCCAACAAAAACAGAAATTAAGTTCGAAGAAGAAAAATCGATTTACACAATATTACGTAGTTCTATCAAACAAGCCTTGGGAAAATATAATATCGCTCCTACCCTAGATTTTGACAGGGAAACAAGCTTTGATCTTCCTGCTGATATGCGAAATCAACCCACAATTGAACCAGAGATAAGAATAGATCCAACATACAACCCTTTTAATAAATCCTATTCTGACAATTCCCGAAATGATAGAATTAAAACGAGTGATTCATACTCTCCAGGAATTCAGAACCAAGGCTTTGGACAAAAACAAGCAAAGCCAGAAGATTGGGCAAATTTTTATACTATCTCAGAGGATGAAACTGAAGAAGAAAGTCAAGGAACGATTGAACTTGAGGCCAATGACTCTTTACAATCCTTTATCATAAAAAACAATTTTCTTATCAAACCAAGTAAGTCGGGATTAATGCTTGTTCACATTAGGCGTGCAATAGAGCGGATTAACTATGATCGAATCATGTCAAAGTTTATTGCTGCACCAATTGATTCACAAAAATTATTATTCCCTGTAGAGATTGAGGTTTCTAAAACTGATATAACTAATTGGAAGGAAAATGAGATACTGCTAAAACAGCTTGGATACCAAGGATCTGTGGAGAATGATTTACTCGTTATCTCTTCGGCTCCATCGCTACTCCAAGAAGAAGCAATCATAAAGAGCATGCAAGAAATACTTGAAAAATTAGCTTTTGAAACTATCGATAAGGGCGACATAGCTCACAATGTTGTTTGCACAATCGCCTATTCTTCTAGTACAGGAAATATTAAGCTATCATCGACTGAAGAAGTCAACAATCTTTTTTCTGAGCTTTTTCAATGCTCAGAGCATAGCTACAGCCCCCGTGGAAAAAAGATCTTGGAAACCATAAACACGAACGATCTGGTAAAATTATTAGGATAATGTTGAGGAATTTACCTGTTATTACGAAGAATATTCTGATTCTGAACATTCTAATGTTTGTGATGATGATGATCTTAGACCCTAACGGAAACACAATCTATAATGCTTTAAGTGCACACTATTTTACTAGTGTTTACTTTGAACCATATCAGATTGTTACGCATATGTTTATGCATTCTCTTTCTGACCCATTCCATATATTCTTCAATATGTTCTTGTTGGTTATGTTTGGGGCTCATTTAGAGCGTGTATGGGGACCAAAAAGATTTTTTATTTTCTACGTTGCAAGTGGGATTGGAGCATTCTTTTTATACAACAGTATTGGATTCTGGAAATTGATGGAATTAAGAGAAGTACTTACAACTGCGGGTAATGAGATTGGTAATATTCATAATTATATTCTTGAGGGCAAATTGAGTCCATATTTATCGGGAGAAAAATTCATCAGTAATGTGCAAGATCTGATAATTGGTGGGAAACTAACTCCTGAAACTTACCCAGATCATATTCAGACGCTTTATGATTACACTGGATATAATTTTAGCAGTATGGTAGGAGCATCGGGGGCAATTTTCGGTTTACTCGCCGGTTTTGCAATGTTGTTTCCAAATACACAATTAATGCTTCTCTTCCCTCCGATCCCGATAAAAGCAAAATATTTAATTGGTGGATACATCCTTTATGAGGTGTATAACAGTTTTATGGTCGTTAACGATCAGATTGCGCATTTGGCACATGTCGGAGGGGCAATTGTGGGAATCGTTTTTATACTTATTTGGAGAAAAAAAGATCGAAATAATTTCTGGTAATGAAAGAACAGCGAACGCTCATAGATGAACTTAAATATCAGTATCGCTACGGAGGTATGACAATTAAACTGATAATGCTAAATGTATCCATATTTCTGTTTATTAATGTAATAATTGTGATCGCAAGACTTCTTGGTGGAGAATCTCAGCTATTTCTTAATGACGTTTTACAATGGTTGTTTACGCTAAATACAGATCTTTCAAGTTTCGTTTTATCTCCGTGGGGATTGATAACGAGTATATTTGCTCACTACGGTATTTGGCACCTCATCTTTAATATGGTCTTTCTATTTTTTGTTGGTAAGATGTTTGAACAGTTCTTTAATGAAAGAAGACTATTCCAAACCTATTTGCTTGCAGGAATTGCTGGGGGGATACTTGAAGTTTTTGCACATCTGATTTTTCCTATTTTTCAATCAAGCAATAGCATAGTAGTAGGCGCCTCGGGATCAGTAATGGGAATATTTATGGCTATGGCGTTTCACCAGCCCCAAGCGAAAGTAAATTTGTTTGGTTTGTTTCCTGTTCGTATGATTTGGTTAGCAGCTGCTTTTCTATTGTTAGATTTTATGAATTTAGGACTAAATGACGGAACCGCTCATTTCGCACATTTAGGTGGAGCAATCATTGGAATATTATCTATTCAGAACATGAATTCGCCTTCCAACATCATTAACAGGGCACAAAAGTTGAGCATGAGTATCTCAAAGATATTTTCAAGCTCTGGAACTAAAATGCGTGTTGAAAAAACTGAAAAGAATACACGTTACAAAACTGACATCGAGTACAATGTAGAGGTTAAAACAAGACAGATGGAAGTTGATCGAATACTAGATAAAATAAGCAAGTCGGGATATGATTCTTTAACTAAAAAGGAAAAAGAATTTTTATTCAATCAAAGTAAAAATGGGTAATATAATTTTGAGGATTATAAAATTAAGGAACTGGCTAATTTTTATAACAGTTCTCGATGTTTTAGCGCTATTCCTCAGTTATCTAAGCCCTTTCTTTCATCCTGAAACAAATCAATGGATTCCCTTTTTTGGGTTATCCTACATTCTTATTTTAGGTTCTACAATAATTATCACCTTGCTTTGGCTCTTTTTAAAATCTCGATGGATAATTATTCCAATTGCATCCATTCTTCTCGGAGGAAAATTGCACTTTAGAGTTTTTGCATTGGGGTCAGATGATACCCGTAAAGCAAGAACAGAATTAAAAGTTACAAGTTATAACGTTCATCTTTTCGATCGATATAATGCAAATTTCAAAGAAAGCTTAAATCGAAGGGATGCAATATTCAATTATTTAAAAGAAATTGACTCTGACGTTTATTGTTTTCAAGAATTCTATCAGCAGGATAAACCAACAAGATTTGCAACGAGAGATACAATGATCGGATTACTCGATATAAAAGATCATCACGAACGATTTTCGCACAAATACCGAAAAAGACAAAACTTCGGTGTTGCAACCTTTTCTAAATACCCAATTATCACCCGTGGAGACATTGTTTTCGAATCTACGGGATCGAAATTCAACTTTGCTATATTCACTGATATAGTAAAGAATAATGATACTTTTCGAGTTTACAATGTTCATTTACAGTCAATAAGGCTTGGAGTTGATGATTATTCCGTTTTCACAGATTTCGATCCAGACGCCAACCAAATGAAATTTCGGTCAATGCAAATGATCAGTAAAATCAAAAATGCATACCCAATTCGTGCCAATCAAGTAAAAAAGGTAGCTGAACATATTCATCAGTCTCCATACCCCGTGGTTCTATGTGGAGATTTTAATGATACACCAATCTCCTACTGCTACAATCAATTTAATAAAATACTCAATGACGGATTCAGACAAGCTTCAATAGGTATTGGTGCAACGTATGTAGGTAAAGTTCCTGCTGGAAGAATTGATTACATTTTTTATGATCCCTCACTAGGGATAAGAAACTTTATGATCCAAAATAATCCTCTCAGTGACCATAGAGCGATTCATGCTACTATTTTCACTACTGATTAAGATTTATTTAAATTCGTGGCATGTTAGTAGAGATAAACCAAGATAACATAGATACAAGACTTGCCCAACAAGCAGCAGAATTACTGCGAGAAGGTGGAATATTAATTTTCCCTACAGACACGGTTTATGCAATGGGATGTGATCTGTATAATAAGAAAGCATTAAGAAAGCTTGCACAACTTAAAGAAGTAAAATTAAGTAAAGCGAACTTCTCAATAATCTGCACTGATTTAAGCGATCTTTCAAAATATGTGCGCCATATTGATCGGCCAACATATAGAGTATTGAATAAAAATCTCCCGGGACCTTTTACCTTCATTCTCAATGCAACTAATGAAATTCCAAGATTATTTGATACAAATAGAAAAGAAATTGGTATTAGAGTTCCAGATAACAAGATAGTCATCGAAATTACAAAAGAGCTTGGTAATCCAATTGCAACGACATCACTTCATTCTGAGGATGAAATACAAGACTATTTCAATGATCCTTACATGATCTACGAAAGATTTGACGACAAAGCAGATATGATCATTGACGGGGGCTATGGAAATCTTGTTGCATCCACAATTGTAGATTGTAGGGATGGTGATTTGGAAGTTATTAGGCAGGGAATTGGAGAGCTTGAATTATGATTCTCGTTATAAATTGCGGGTCAAATAAAACAGGTTTTATAACTAAAATTGTCGATGATGAAGTCGACGTTCACGAGATTGAATTATTCGATTTAAGTAGCCATTCATTGGAGCAATACAAGGGTTTCATAATATCTGGAGCACCTATTCTACTTACAGAGGTTGACTCTGATCCCTACCTTAAAATTCTAGAACGTATTTTGGATCTAGGCAAACCGTTATTAGGAATTTGTTTCGGACACCAATTGATCGGATTATATTTTGGTAGCATTGCGAGTAGAATGAAAACCATTGACGACATGGAAGTAATTTCAATTATAGATGAATCAGCTATTTTCAATCGACTACCAATGGAAATTTCAATGCGAGAAGATCATTGCGAGACAATTTCTGTTCCGGAAGGGTTCAAGCTACTTGCGAGCTCTGATAGCTGTGTAAATGAAGCCATGGAAAAAACCGAACAATTAATATATGGATTGCAATTTCATCCTGAAGTTTCAGGGAATCATGGTGCTGTGATCATACGAAATTTTGTAGGGATATGTTTAAATAACCTGCCTCATTGATTGTGGAGATGAATTTTTCTTTGTTCAATCCTGCTCAGTTATCCAAATTCTGACTCTATAATTGCTATTTCGATAAATAGCATTCGAAGAGTATTATATCAATGTGTTTGATCGAATTGATCGAGAAAATATTTCAGGTAAGTTCAATTATCAATATTCTAAGCATATTTGTAATATGATCTTAAACCGTATTTGGATTTGGATGTTTCTCGTCTCCATGTTGGTAGGACTTTCGAAACTTATATTTTGGCAAGACACTGAGATCTTCAAAGATATGTTTGAAGCGCTCATGGGAGCAGGAAAAACAGGGTTTGAAGTTTCTTTATTTCTCACAGGTGCGATATGCTTATGGATGGGGATTATGAAGATCGGAGAAAATGGTGGAGCCGTCAATAAACTTGCAAAGCTTGTCTCTCCTTTATTCACGAAGATATTTCCCGATATACCGAAAGATCACCCAGCTGTTGGAGCGATCATGATGAACTTCAGTGCAAATATGCTTGGACTTGATAATTCAGCAACACCTTTGGGTTTGAAGGCAATGCAAGAGCTACAGTCATTAAATCCGGAAAAAGAAAAAGCATCCAACGCACAGATAATGTTCCTTGTATTAAATACGTCGGGACTAACCATCATTCCAGTTTCAATCTTCGCATTATTAGCCACAGTTGACTATCAAGAATCACCATCCATTGTTTTTTTACCTATCCTAGTATCCACATATTTTGCCTCACTTGCAGGGCTTATTATAGTTGCAATAAAGCAACGTATTAATCTACTCAATAGAACTGTACTCTCCTATCTTGGCAGTTTTACAGCGCTCATTCTTGGTCTTGTATATTATGTCTTAAATCACCCGCAAGAAGGCGAGATAATTTCAAGTGTTGGTGGTAATTTGCTGATTTTTGGAATCATAACAGCCTTTGTAATCATGGCGATGCGCAAAAAGGTAAATGTTTACGACTCATTTATTGAAGGTGCAAAAGACGGGTTTAATGTAGCAATAAAGATAATACCTTACTTGATCGCCATTTTAGCTGCGATATCATTGCTTCGAGCATCCGGAACATTGGATGTTGTGTTAAATGGGATTAAACAGGCAGTATATTTATTGGGACTTACAGCTACAGAGTGGGTAGATGCATTACCGGTCGGATTAATGAAACCTCTTAGCGGAAGTGGAGCCAGAGGGGCTTTGGTTGAGATCATGAATCAATTCGATACAATACCATTTAAGGAAGCACTTAAATCAGGCAATTCTATTCAAATGTCCATGCAAACCAAAATTGCGTCAACAATGCAAGGCAGTACGGAGACAACACTTTATGTTTTGGCTGTATATTTTGGTTCAGTAGGAATTAAAAATACCCGATATGCGGCTACCGCTGGGTTACTTTGTGATCTTATAGGCATTATAGTAGCAATTATTGTGTCTTATATATTCTTTGGTAATGTTTAATTGGTTGAAAAGAAAAAAACGCGAGATTAAGCTGGAAAGTACGGAGAGTACTACATTAAAAAACCTGGATTATCCCGCTAAAATAATTCTTGCATGGAGCAAAGCCATTGAGGGTGATGACCAATTCTTAATATGGTTAAAAGATAATGGTTATGAAGAGCTATTCATGGCAACTTATGCCATCCTTCTCAAGGAGGAAGCTCGAGGATGGTTGCAGAGCAACGGATACGCTCATCTTCTTGCCATGATTAATGCTGCGGAGGGAAATGAAAGCGCTAAGAAGTGGTTACAAACCTACAATTTTGAAATTCTTTTCAATATTGCTTGTGCTGTAGATGACGAAAATGAAAGTTTTCTATGGCTTCGAAAGAATGCGCCAGCCGACATTTTTATCCTTACGAAAAGTATCAAGAAAGTGAAAGACGAGATCGAAGCGAATCATAACGATATCCACTCTTTCCGCAAAGACATTTAAGGATTCATGCAGAATACTTATTTTAACATTTAAAACAGACAAATGATCCAGGGAAAAAAGCTTATTGCAATTTTACCGGCATACAATGCCGAAAAAACCTTAAAGAAAACGTATGATGAAATTCCTTTTGATATCGTGGATGATGTTGTATTGGTCGATGATATGAGTACAGATAACACCTCTCTACTAGCAAAGGAAATAGGAATTAATCATGTAATTAGACACGAAAGGAATAAAGGTTACGGTGGAAATCAAAAAACCTGCTACAACAAAGCTTTGGAATTAAATGCGGATATCGTTGTTATGCTTCATCCCGATTATCAGTATACGCCAAAATTAATTCATAGTATGGCGTATTTGATTGCAAATGAAGTATACCCCGTTGTAATCGGATCAAGAATTCTTGGTAAAGGAGCATTACGAGGAGGCATGCCATTATACAAATATGTGGCGAACCGATTCCTCACATTCACTCAGAATGTGTTGATGAGACAAAAGCTTTCAGAATATCATACGGGTTATAGGATGTTTTCAGCTGAGGCTTTGAATGCTGTGAATTACAATCGTAATTCGGATGATTTTATTTTTGATAACCAAATGCTAGCACAGATCTGTTATGAAGGATACGATATTGCCGAAGTAACATGCCCTACCAAGTATTTCAAGGAGGCATCCTCCATTAATTTTAAGCGTAGCTCCCAATATGGTATTGGAGTCCTAGGAGTTTCTCTGCTTTATTTCTTCAATAAAATTGGATTGATAAAGTCGAAACTTTTCCATGATAAAAAGAGGTGATAATCCACACTAAATAATCAATATGATTTCAGTTTTCAAGAGAACTAATATTTATTTGATTCTGAGTTTAGCATTCATTCTTATTTCTACAGCCTGTTTATTTATAACAGAAAAGGTTAGCTTCCATCTGTTTATTAATAATTCCCATTCTAACTTTCAGGATATTTTTTTCAAATGGATAACTCATTTGGGAGACGGAGTATTCCTCACAATTTCTTCGATTGTTCTGGTAGCTCTATTTTGGAAAAAATATAGCTATTCCATCCTTTCTTTCGCCGGGTTAAATTTGCTCCTAGTAGCAGGAATAGTGCAAACTTTAAAGAGAATTATTTATTTCGATGCCTATCGACCAATGAAATTTATTGGTAGCGATCTTTTATATCTCGTTCCTGGAGTGGAGATTCATGCAGAAAATTCATTTCCTTCTGGTCATACTGCTGCAGCGTTTGCTTTTTTTGCATTTTTCACACTTCTATTTGGCGTTAAGAAATGGATTCAATTAGCTTGTGTTGTAACAGCTGTTTTGGTAGGATATTCAAGAATTTATCTTTCTCAACATTTTTTGGAGGATGCAGTAGCTGGTGCATCAATTGGAATTTCTTGTTTTATTGTCACCTATTTGATAATAAGGATGATCCCTTTTAAGTTTAATATCGCAAATTGAACTAACTAACTTTTTAATTTCGTGATATAAAGAAGAGTATAATGACTTCATTCTATTATAAATTTCTGAATAACAACAAAGGGGACTTATTCTTGATTAGTATTTTCGCTCTTTTCTATTTCATGGGCATAGGGGAAATTCATTTGTTTGATTGGGATGAAATTAATTTTGCCGAATCCTCAAGAGAGATGTTCTTGTCTAGAGATTTTTTGCATGTCCAAATTAATTATGAACCTTTTTGGGAAAAACCTCCTCTCTTCTTTTGGTTGCAAGCATTGAGTATGAGTATTTTTGGAGTATCTGAATTTGCCGCACGATTTCCCAATGCAATGTTTGGTTTTATTTATTTAATAACCCTCTATTCCATCGGCAAAAAACACTTCGATCGCAAGTTTGGATTGATCTGGACATTATTATTCACAGCATCTCTTTTACCGCATATTTACTTTAAATCAGGAATTATTGATCCTGTATTCAATTACTTTATTTTCCTATCTGTTTATTTCATGTTACTAGTAGTGGGTAAAGCTCCGAAATATATTCTCTGGTTTGCCATTTTGTCTGGAATATTCAGTGGAATTGCTTTACTCACCAAAGGACCAGTTGGTTTCCTAATACTTGGATTATGTTTTCTTTTTTATATCACAAAAAACAGATTTAGGATTCTTCCTAATATAAAGCATTTACTATTATTTTTTGTAGGATTCTTTTTTATCATAAGTAGCTGGTTATTAACAGAGTACTTTCAAAATGGCGCGGATATTCTCATTCAATTTATCGAATATCAGATTGATCTTTTCAGATCCCCAGTCGCAGGTCATGCCCAACCATTCTATTACCATTTTGTAGTCGTTTTCATCGGATGTTTCCCTATTTCAATTCTTGCATTGCCTAATTTATTTAAGAGTAAAGATTCAATTGGATTCGATCTTGACAAATGGATGCGCATCCTTTTCTGGGTTGTTCTCATATTATTTACTATTGTGACGACAAAGATCATACACTATTCTTCCATGGCTTATTTACCTCTGTCATTCCTAGCAGCACAATATTTGCACGCTAAAATCGTAAAGCAAGAATTGATGCCTAAAGCTCTGAATATTGTGCTCATTACGATTGGATCCTTAATTGGTATTGGAATATTTACAGTGATCTTCATTGTAGTTAACAAATCCTATTTTGATTTTCTCTTTACCAATGACTTCGTTAAAGCATCTATGGGTGTCAATCCCGACTGGTTTGGTTGGGAACCCACAATTGGTTTAGTATTTATTATTGGAATAATTTGGTCCGTGAGATCAATGATTAAAGCAAAGTATTTTTACGCAGTCTTTACTTTGGCATTTTTCACCAGCTTTACCTTACTTCTTATTCAACTTTTCTTTATCCCTCAATTAGAAGAGCATACACAAGGACCATTGATCGAGATGTGCGAATACGCAGATAAAAATGATGCTATTATAATTTCATACGGCTTCAAAAGCTATGCTCCATTTTTTTATGGAAAAGTCTCACCACGTCCCTCTGAGGAAAAAGAGATGCAATGGCTGCAACATTCCAAAACGGAGAAAACCATTTTGTTTGTGTCTAAAATCAACAATACAGATCTTGACGAAAATCCAAGTTATAAGCTCATTTTTAAAAAAGGTGGGTACAAGCTATTTCGGAGAGAGACAAGTCCCTAATTCAGTCTGTAAAGCCTTATCTCAGTAGCCCCTTTTCCGTACTCTCTGAAATCAGCATCGAAATACTCGAGAGAATCTTGCTGATCTAAGTAATTTGTAATCTCAAATTTTAAGACTCCCTGACCAACACCATGAATAGCAATGAGTCTTGTCACATGTTGTTTGCGTGCCGCTTTTAACGTTGTTTTCAAGGCTGACATCTGTTTGCGAAGAATTTGGGAATTTGTGAGATTTGCGTGACTTTCTACCAATTCCTCAACATGAAGGTCAATCTCCCAAACTTCTTCTGGTTTTCTTTTACCAGAGACCTTACTTTTTGTTAAATACGAGTGATCTTCTTGTTCATCGTGGTCCTCTTCTGATGAGGGCATATATCCATCATATTTCTCACCATAAACAGGTGCAAGTTCAGTTCTCTGAAATTTTCGCGAAAATCCAGTGTCAGAATCCTCTACTAGGCAGTATTCTCCAGAAATATCAGTTATTTTACCTCCGCCTACTTCGCTTAGGTATACAACTTTATCTCCTTTTTTAAAGCTCATACCAGGTAAAATCGAGTGTTAGAAATAAATAAATTGGAACAGCGAAAGAAGCCATCCAAAACAGAATTACTAGCAGTCTAAAGAATAAAGAGGCATCCTTCTTTACAGGCGCGACTAAAACTCGATTGACTTGACTTGCTAATATTGGATCTGATTCATCCGAAGATACCTGATCAATAAATTTTTTCAATGCAGGCGTGTGCTCTAGTAAAACATATTTGATCTTGTGAAAGTCTTTGTTGCTTAATCTTTTATAAGTAGTAATAAAATCAACATCTTCTACTTTGAGATCGTTGTGCATGTGGTAATTCTTTTGAATTGACCTTACTCTAAACCCCATAAAAAAACCAAAGGCAATCAAAAGATAGCTGTCAATATACCATCCGAAAAAAATTAGTACAAAGGACGATATAAAAGCAAACATCAATAAAAAGAATTCATTGTTTTTCCTGACAAAAAGCTTAAATATTTGTCCTCCATCTAGAGGGTCTAAAGGCAGGAGATTAATCAAATTTAATAGAATGAATAAAGCGCTTAATTGAAGACCCCAAGCACTGTGATTATTAGCAGCGTACAACAAAAGTAAAACGCCCGTTATTATTCCTGGAAGAGGGCCTGCCATTGTAACTAGAAAACTTTCCTTTTGCGAATAGTTATCCTTTTTACCTTGTACAAATGCTCCCATCAATGGTATAAACAACATTCTTACATGTTGATAATTAAATTTTTTCATGAGAAAGAAATGTCCTAATTCATGAATCAATAAAACGCCCAATAAAAATAAAATAAGCACGAATTGATCACTAAAAAGTAATGTAAACGCAAGCACGAATAATACAATTGAGAACACCGTTACCGATAATCCCCCTTTTGGTTTGTGCTCCATTAAAATGGGCTTTTGTGGATGGAATTCTTCCATAAAATAAATTTATGGAGATTTTTTTAATTCCGAAATTATCTTCCTAACTATTCATCATTTTTGCAAAATCCTTTGCAAAATATGTCAAGATACCGTCCGCTCCAGCTCTTTTGATACTGATCAGCATTTCAGGCATAGCCAGATTATAATCTAACCAACCGTTTCTTGCAGCGGCATATAACATTGCGCACTCTCCACTTACATTATAGGCAGTTATTGGTAAATGGAAAGACATTTTCAGCTGATGGATAACATCCAGATAGCAAATTGCTGGTTTTACCATTAGTGCATCCGCCCCCTCTTTAATATCTAATTCGGCTTCAATCATGGCTTCTCTTTTGTTTGCAGGATTCATTTGATACGTTTTCTTATCGCCAATCTTCGGCACCGAATCAAGCGCATCTCGAAATGGACCATAGAAAGCACTTGCATATTTAGCTGAGTATGACATTATATTCGTATCCGTGAATCCATTTTCGTTTAATGCTTTTCGGATGTATCCTATCCTTCCATCCATCATATCACTTGGTCCTATAATATCAATTCCTGCTTGAGCTTGAGCTACAGACATTTTTGCCAATATTGGAAGTGTTTCATCGTTTAAAATTTTACCATTTTTCACAATACCATCATGGCCATCTGAAGAATACGGATCAAGTGCCACATCACTCATCAGCATTATCTCAGGAAATGTACTTTTGATTGAATAAATAGCTTTTAAATAAAAATTATCTTCAGCATAGCTGTATGTTCCAATATTATCCTTTAGACTTTCATCTATAACTGGAAAAAGTACAAATGATCTTATTCCAAGATTTACGCACTCCGATATCTCTTTCATGAGAAGATCCAATGACCACCTGTAATTCCCTGGCAAGGAGTCTATTTCTCTTTTATGATTGTCTCCATCCATCAAGAATAACGGATAAATAAGATGATCTACGCTCAAATGAGTTTCTTGAATCATATCACGTATGACCGTGTTTTTTCTATTCCTTCGAGGCCTAATATTCATAATTTCTTGTACTTCAAACAAAAGTAACAAAAGCCCACCAATTACACTATTTTTGTTACTTTTATGCCTTCTGAACAGAGCAAAATGAAAAAGAAACTATTCACTTTATTATTTTTTTTCGGAGCACTCCTGGCGTTAATATCCTGCGAGGACACACAACAGGAGAAAAACACAGTAGATCAGGAGGTATTTGATCCAAATTCGAGAATTACAGGAAGATTTGATAATAGGCTATTCAGTATTCCTAGTCCAGTGCAGACATCCTACCTCTTGAAGCGTTTAGAAATAGATTTCGAAACGACGCTTCTCAATGATGTTAAGAACGTAAATGATTACATTACAGAAACGAAACAAGCACTTAATCTTGGTGTATACGGAGCAGATTTAGGATATACTTCACTTTATGATCAAAAAGCTACGTCAATAAAATACTTAAGTTCCATACAGAAGCTATCATCACAACTTGGATTAGATGTTGCATTTGACACGAGTTTTTACAATAGGTTTAAAAATGAAGGTGCTGATGGAGATTCAATGATTCTGCTAATGGCAGAGGCCTTTAAAAGAGCTGACTTTTTCCTAAAAGAATCTCAACGAAAATCTGTAACAGCCTTAATTTTAACAGGCGGGTGGATAGAATCCTTGCATTTTGCATGTGAGCTTGAAAAGAAAAACTCTAGTCCTGAAATAAGAAGAAGAATCGGAGAACAAAAAAGATCTCTCGCTTCGGTTGTGGAAATTTTGCAAGAGCACAACGAGGATAGATCTAATGATGGATTGATTGAGAACTTAATTGATCTGAAAGCAAGTTTTGAAAATATTCAAAGTAAATACACTTACGCAGCACCCGAAACAGATTCAGAAAATCGATTAACCATTTTCAATCATGACCTTGAAGTGATATTAGAAGACAATCTTCTTAAAGAGATACATGAAAAGGTTAAGAAAATTAGAAATGAAATAATCAAGACTTGATGAAATCTCTTATATTCTTTATTCTCATACTAACATCATTTTTTAATGATGTGCTCGCGCAAGATTGCGAACAGATAGTTTCTAATTGTGAATCCCTACTAAATAAAAATACGAGTGGTGCTAAATTTGTTTCGGATGGTCAGGTTTATTCTGCCTTCTTGAATCGTGAAAAAGCAGAATTCAAAACAACCTTCTTCGGTGGCTCTGTGTATAGAATCGCAGCTAGTGCTGGATCTGATGAAAATTATGTCATTTTTACGGTGAAGGATGTAAATGATAATATTCTTTTCTCCAACAGAAATTATAAAAATGCGCCTTATTGGGATTTCGATATTCGTGAGACACTAGAAGTTGCTATTGAAACAGAATTGGATTTGGACTTGAAAGTTACTGGTTGTGCAGTAATGCTTATTGGTTTCAAAAAATAACCCAAATTAAATATTGGTTGAATGAGTGACAGAATACTTCGAGCACTAATGCAGCTATTCGCTTTAGTAGTGAAAATAGATGAAGTTTCTGATTCTGATGAGATTAACTTGATTACTAGCTCTAGAGGCCAACAAGTAATAAAATCATTTCTCCAAGCACAGCTAGCTTCCTCGGATGTTACTAAATACCTAAACATATTTAACGAACGTTTAAATGCAACTCGGGTAACAAACAAGGCAGTTGATGGTAGCTTGAAATATTCTGCACGACAATCGGTGAAAGCTCTTAAGATTTGTGCTGAGGTTAATAGGGAGCTAACAAAACGGCAAAAAATCATTGTTATAATTCGGATGCTAGAACTTGTTCAGCAAGACGGTTCATTAAGCCAATCTGAACTTAATTTTGTCCGAACTATTTCGGACTCCTTCAACATTGCTGTGGGGGAATACAATGAGATTAAAGAGTTCGTTGCATTTGAAAATAAAGAGCAAATTAGAAGTACCAATATGCTCAGCTATTTACCTGAGCTTGTTGAAGCTAGGTTTAATAGATCCATTCGATTGAAAGCACTGGATGCTCCAATACTCTTTCTTTATGTAAGAAGTATTGGATCATTGTTTGTTCATTATCTCGGTAAAGATGAACTATTTATTAACAGCACTGTGGTTGCTGGAAACCGAATTCACCTGACAAGTAGTGGGTCATCTATAAGAACCTCTAAGACAAAATTAATCTATCATGGAAATGTGTTGAATCTGATTCAAGAAAAGGAATCTGATGTAGCTGTTAGCTATGAATTGAAAAATGTCATTCATAAATTCAAGAATGGAAAGTTTGCAGTTCGACAGATAAATATTGCCTCTAACGGAAGAAATCTCGTAGGTATTATGGGTGCATCGGGCACAGGAAAGTCCTCTCTACTTAATATAATGAATGGT
The DNA here is from genome assembly GCA_023254905.1 of Crocinitomicaceae bacterium. Classification (GTDB taxonomy): domain Bacteria; phylum Bacteroidota; class Bacteroidia; order Flavobacteriales_D; family Crocinitomicaceae; genus UBA4466. Next base: position 19,812 of record JALRKF010000131.1, read on the forward strand.
AGAGTAAAACCCACATTTGGTGACATTAACATTAATGGAATTGACCTTTTTAATGATGACAGTAAACTTCAGGGTTTTATCGGGAATATTGGTCAAGATGATCTATTGAATGAAGAACTAACCGTTTTTGAAAATTTATATTTAAGTGCTAAACTAAGTCTAGGAGGTTTTAAAAAAGCTCATATTACCAGACGAGTGATCCAATTACTCAAACAAGTCGGATTATATGAAATCAAGCATTTAAAAGTTGGAAATGAATTAAATAAGATTATTTCTGGTGGTCAAAGAAAAAGATTAAATATTGCTATCGAACTTATTAGGGAACCATCCATTCTTTTCGTAGACGAGCCTACCTCGGGATTATCCGGGCGCGATTCTGAATCCATAGTGGGACTGCTAAAAGAGTTAGCACTGTCTGGAAAACTTGTTTTCGTGGTAATCCACCAACCTTCATCAACTACCTTCAAGATGTTTGATAGACTTCTAATGATGGATGAAGGCGGTTTCATGGTATATGATGGATTGCCCTCCAACGCGATCGTTCACTTTAAAATGCATACATATCAGGGAAATGCCCATGAAAGTGAATGTGGACTTTGTGGGAATATTAATACCGACCTAGTTTTTAACTTGCTAGAGAGTGAAGTTCTGGATGAGTATGGCGTGGAAACAGGTGTCAGAAAAAAGAATCCGGAAGAATGGAATCAACTTTACCTTGAGAATAAAATGAAATTCCATTTTGAGCCAACTGATAAGGAACCAAAAGCCAAATTCAAGCTTCCTGGAAAATTAACACAATTTATAGCATACCTGTACAGAGATGTAAAAAGTAAATTATCGAACAGTCAATATATCATTTCAAATACTCTAGTAGCTCCGGCTCTTGCACTTGTCCTTGCTTTATTTATAAAGTACACTCAATCTGGTAATGAAGCATACATTTATTTCTATAATGAGAATATTCCTCAATTCGTATTTATGTCTGTTATTGTTGCAATATTTCTAGGTCTGACCTTATCTGCTGAAGAAATAAATAAAGACAAAACTATATTACTAAGAGAGGCTTATCTGAAATTGTCAAGGAACAGCTATCTGCTCTCTAAGATCACCGTACTTTTTGCGATTACTGCGATTCAAATGTTGTTTTTCGTTCTCGTATCACATACAATACTTGAAATCGAGGGGCTAACATATACCTATTGGATTATACTTTTCTCATCAGGATGCATGGCGAATATAATGGGACTCTTAGTATCGAGCACCTTTAATTCTGCAAAAGTGATTTATATCCTTGTTCCGTTAATAATAATACCTCAAATACTGTTTAGCGGGGTAATTGTAAAATTCGATAAACTTCACCCTGCACTTTCAGATGCTACTAAGGTTCCTGTTATTGGAAATATTATGGTTTCAAGATGGGCGTATGAGGCCTTAGTTGTTGAACAAACCGTGAATAATGAATTGGAATCATACTTATTCGAAACAAAGGTTAGCACTACAGCAAGTGCGTGGAAAAAAGATTTTTGGATACCAGAGATTAAAAAAAATCTTGAAATTTTAAGAAACTCCAGTGCTGGGGAGGATAATAGTTCTATAAGCGAAAGTAAAAAATTACTGATTTCTGAATTGCAAAGTGAAGAAAATAGATGGAAAGACTTATCCTGTCAAAATTGTCTAGATAATTTGAATGAATTCAGGTCAGGTTACACTGATTCGAGATTACTCGATCCGATAGAGAGCTTTATTTCGATCATTAAGCTTCAATCAATTCGAGACCTTAACGAGGGAAATAAGAAACTTGATCTTATTATTGATTCCTTAGGAATTGAACATTACCGGGAATTGAGGAATAGGTTAACTAATCAGAGTTTGAAAGATATAACCACAAATAGCCTTGAAGAAAATAAACTGATTGTGAGCAATTCAAAAATATTCCGAAATGATGATCCTATATTCCATCTACCATCAGAACAGAGTTTCTTTAATGCACATTTCTATGCTCCCTATAAATATATCGGTTTAAAGAGAATAAAGACTCATACGGCAAACATGATTATCATTTGGTTAATGAGCATTTTCCTATACGTAATTCTATATTTTGACCTGCTGAAAAAGGGGGTTAACAGTGCACAAAGACTATTCGCTCGGAGATCATGAAAAAATAAATGCTCCCCAAAAAGAAGAGCATTTTTTTTGATTAATTAAAAAGAGTATATCACATCAGCATTCCACCACAAACGTTTAATGTCTGTCCAGTAATGTAAGCAGACATGTCTGATGCTAGAAAGACAGTCAGATTGGAGACATCCTCTGGCGTTCCTCCCCTCTTCAAAGGGATAGAATTTCTCCATTCTTGTACTACTTTTTCATCAAGTGATCCAGTCATTTCTGTCTCGATAAATCCAGGTGCAATAGCATTGCATCTAATGTTTCTTGAACCTAATTCCTGGGCGATAGACTTTGTAAAACCAATTAAACCCGCTTTAGAGGCTGCATAATTTGCTTGCCCTGCATTACCGCTCACTCCTACAACAGAAGACATATTAATTATGGATCCCGATCTAGCTTTCAACATTGGTCTAATCACTGCTTTTGTCAGATTAAAGGCGGATTTTAGATTGGTACTAATGACTTCATCCCATTGCTCTTCTGTCATCCTCATTAACAATGTGTCCCGTGTAATTCCTGCATTATTGATGAGAACATCCACAGTTTCAAATTCCTTAACAACTTCTTCTACAAGCTGCTGCGCTTGGTCAAAATCAGAAGCATCTGATTTAAACCCCTTCGCAATTCCACCATTTGCTGTCAACTCATCCTCAAGTGCTTTCGCCTTCTCAGCAGACGATAGATAAGTAAAAGCAACTTTTGCACCTTGTTTTACACATTCAACAGCGATTGAACGTCCGATACCCCGAGAAGCTCCTGTTATCAGCACAACCTTGTTTTCTAAAAGTCCCATATTTATAATTTGATTTGGACAAATATAATCAACTCTGTCAATTGAAATTAATTACTTATCAACCCAAATTTTTCAAGATTAAATGTAAAAATTCATTGAATAGGTGCTTTTGCTCATCTACGATCATAATTCTTGTCTAGTATATATCGCCTTGTTACATTTGGGTAGGTTTAGTTGTAAAAGGTAGGTTAGGTATGAGAGCAGTGATATCCATCACTGCTTTCCTTTTTTAAGGATTAATTGAAAAAATCCCAAGTTATCCCGAGCCTCATTCTAGCTCCCGCAATGGGATAATTTTCCACGACTTGCCTAATTCGATCATCCCAGATGTATGCAATGTTTTCGAATCTAAAATAAAAAGCAAATCTTTCTAATCCCAAATTCACGAAAGCATCAAGGTTGATTCTCGAAGAAGAGCTAACCATACTACTACTGATCGAAGCAATATCTAATCCAGGAATATGATTCATAACACTATACTCGCTGTTGTAACGAAAATCAACTCCTGTAGTAAAGCTTAATACTTTAGCTTTGAATAATTTCCCTCTAAGACAAATACGTGAAAACATTTGAAATCCTGGGATGTATGATGTATTTGATAGATTGTATACAAACTTTGTGTTCAGTATAAAGTTTTTCAATTTAACAGCCGGAGAAAAGGAAACAGAAGTTATTGAAACACTGTTGAGTGAATCATTTTGCCAGCGATCACCATTGAAAACATACAAGTCTGGCGATGTAATCTGTCGTAATCCAGCAGATACTTTAAAATCATCCCTTCGAAAGTTAACTGATGCTACTCCACCGATATCTAAACGAAACTCTTTCAAAGAACCTGTGGTTAGATATTTAAAATTATTTGCAAGATAGCTTCTACGGAAAGGATCTAGTCCGTATTGACCAACATTCATCCAAGCACGAATATTGTATTTATCAAATTCACTGTTTATGCGAGCATGATTATGCCATTCATTAAATCTACCAGCCAAATTAAATTTGAAATCATTTCTCAACTCTATTTTTTTGAAGAACAATCGTAGCTTAGAGGAAAGATTTATCTCTGCGGTATCGATGAAATTACTCAAGTTTTGAAATCTCCAGTATGTATAATCAATTCCACCATCAAAATAGTAACCTGTTCTTTGCAAGAATAGCCCGGCAAAGTTCGATATGGTAGCGTGGTTATATTGATCTGAGGTCGTATCTGAACTGAAGTTCACAATTGGGTAAATACCTTCCAGTGTATCAATTTCATTATATTTCCTGTTAACAATCGAATAATTCGTTCGATGTGCTACACCGGTTGAAAAACTCTCGGTTTCAATAAAATCAAAATAATTTTTTAAAGTAAGTTCTCCTGCTCGATACCGACTATCGGCATTATCTTTTAAAACTGGAGAAAATTCCAACCCGAATGTTTCGATAAGGGTATCTGTCGCTACTCCACCGGAATGTTGATAATTTCCTGAAGTAAACAGACCCTCTAAATAAAAACTATAAAAAATACCTTTTCTGTTCAGTGATGTCCGAACAGAACTTCTATCGAAGGCTGCGTTTCTAAAGTACCCATTACTACTGGATCTTCGATAATTGACATTTAAAATGAGACTATCTGTGAAGGCTTGTGTAAATTGTGTTGTAAGAAACTGTGTTCCTTGTCCTCCAATTGAATATGTAAATCCCAAATAAGGAAGCGCACTAAAATAATCCCTTCTATCCAGTGTTGAAGCCCTAGAAAGCCAATGATTATTTAATCGAGAAAATATAAGAGAGGGATTGAGATCATGTCCTACAACAGAAAGACCACCAGTAAATGTACTTGGTAGCTCTGCATATTTAATGTCTAGACTGTCAAGTTTTGATAATGGCGTATTAGTTAGTTTGATCGTATCCATATACGGATCGAACTGGGAAAATACTGAGCTCCAGCAGAGCACAACCAGTAAGTGTATTAAATGCCTCATTTACCTCGCTAAAGGTATAAAAAAAGGGGGCAGAGCCCCCTTTGTGAGAATGTTTCTGTCTACTACAGACTATTCACGTGAATCTGAAGGCTTGACTTTAAGTTTGCCGCCTTATTTTTGTGAATTACATTGTTTTTAGCCAATTTATCGAGCATTGCTACGACAGTTGGTAGCAATTTTTCTGCTTCTTTCTTTTTAGATAGCTCACGTAATTTCCTTACAGCATTTCGCGTTGTTTTATGCTGATACTTATTACGTAACCTTTTCGTTTCGTCTGATCTTACTCTCTTTAATGCTGACTTATGATTCGCCATAATTACTAATTTAATTTTATTCAAAAATGCAGCCCATAGGAGAATCGAACTCCTGTTTCCAGGATGAAAACCTGGCGTCCTAACCACTAGACGAATGGGCCAAAAAATTGGCAGCCCATAGGAGAATCGAACTCCTGTTTCCAGGATGAAAACCTGGCGTCCTAACCACTAGACGAATGGGCCGTTATTCAAATACTCCCAAATTGGGAGTGCAAATATATACTGAAATACGTTAATCACAAACGATTTCAGATATTTTTTATTCAAAACTCTCTTGTTCAGAACTAAATTTGAATCCAACTCTTTTTCCTGTAGAAAGCTTAAGATCTGAACTAATCGTTTGAATCTGAAACAAAGAAACTTCTTGAATCATGTTGTAAGGAGGTGTAATCAAATCAAATTCGATAGCAAACTTGATTGCAACACGGATTATATGCAGTGCTTTTTCATCAGTTAGCTCCATATTCACGAGATCGTTAAACAAGAAGCCCAACTGTCCCTTCCCTTCTACCAGGAAGTGCTCCTCAAAGTTCATGAAGACTCTTCCAATTAGGTACCCTTCGTCATTCATTCTATTTTGCTCAAAAGATTCAGCAAGAAAATTGTAAATATTTATAACACCAAAATATCCTCTGTCGGGGTTCTCCTTCATGTAAGATGTTTTCCAAACACCACTCTCATCTGGCATTCTGAATACATTCTGATGTAATTGAAAAACTAAAACATCAGAACCTACATACAATATAAATTCATGTGTACCATTATCTTGAATTTTCAGTCGAACTCGTTCATCTTTTATGCTTGATCTTAGATTTTTTATCTCTGCCTTAGCAAGCTTTTTAAGCCGACGCAATACGGACTCGCTGAAAGAAGCTATATCTTGTTTAAGTGCTGCTTTGGTCGAAAGTAGCTCGATAATATTTTTTTTTAATTCATCCATACTAATATGCTTTGGCGAAGATTACACGCTGTTGTGATGGTTTGCCGGTGACCATGCATTCTCCAGATGCTCTATCTCCATCTAGAGGAATACATCTTATTGTTGCCTTTGTCTCTTCTTTAATTTTTTGTTCTGTTTCCTTCGTTCCATCCCAGTGAGCTAGAAAAAATCCTCCGTCTTTCTCCACCTTAATTTTAAATTCTTCGTATGAATCTACTGTTTGTGTTCTGGACTCCTGAAAATCCTTAGCCCTGGTAAAAAGATTCTTTTGAATTTCCTCAAGCAATGTCTGAATCATTGATTCGCATCCTTCAAAATTAACTACCTCTTTTGTTTTCAAATCTCTTCTCGCTACTTCTATCTTTCCATTTTCGAGATCTCTGGGACCCATAGCTAAACGGACAGGTACTCCTTTTGCCTCGTACTCTGCAAACTTCCAGCCAGGTCTGCGATTATCGTCGTCATCAAATTTGAAGCTAACACCCATTTCTCCTAGCTTAGCTCCCAAATTCTTAAACTTCTCGGAGATTAATTCAAGCTCTTCTGCAGTCTTGAAAATTGGCACCCCTACCACCTGAATTGGTGCCAAAGCGGGAGGTAAAACCAAACCTTCATCATCAGAATGCGTCATAATTAATGCGCCCATTAGTCTTGTTGAAACACCCCATGATGTGGCCCAAACAAATTCAAGACCACCCTCTTTATCAGCAAATTTAACATCAAATGCTTTCGCGAAATTTTGTCCTAGGAAGTGAGACGTCCCTGCCTGTAGAGCCTTTCCATCCTGCATCATCGCCTCAATGCAATACGTCTCTAGTGCTCCTGCAAATCGCTCACTTTCTGACTTTATTCCCTTTATTACGGGCATAGCCATGTATCTTTCTGCAAAATCTGCATAAACCTCTAACATTCGTTCTGCTTCTTCAATAGCCTCTCTCTCAGTGGCATGAGCGGTGTGGCCTTCTTGCCAAAGAAATTCCGCTGTTCTTAGGAAAATTCTTGTTCTCATCTCCCAGCGAACAACATTTGCCCATTGATTAATAAGAATGGGAAGATCACGATAGGATTGGATCCAATTCTTGTAAGAATTCCAAATTATCGTCTCAGATGTTGGACGCACAATTAATTCTTCTTCTAGTTTTGCCTCAGGATCAACCACGACACCTTTTCCATCATCTGAGTTCTTCAATCTGTAGTGGGTCACTACTGCACATTCCTTGGCAAAACCCTCAACATGATCTGCTTCTTTACTGAGATAAGATTTTGGTATAAATAGTGGGAAATACGCATTACTGTGTCCTGTTTCTTTGAACATTCTGTCCAAATTCTCTTTCATTTTTTCCCAAATGGCGTAACCATGAGGTTTTATGACCATGCAACCTTTTACATCTGAATGTTCAGCAAGATCAGCACGTCCAACCAATTCATTATACCACTTAGAATAATCTTCTTCTCTTGATGTGTACTTTTTTCCCATCTATCGTCCTTTTGAAGAAGACAAAAATAGTAATAAAATGGTGGAAGATTAAATTATTTTAAGTCCTGTAGAGACAGTCTAACAACTTCACTAAATGGAATGTTGTCTAGTTTACTTTGAATCCATGCGGCTATATTGAAGTACTCTAAAACAACACGTTCATTCTCATCTTCAAGCAATTCATCAATATCCTGCCTCATTTTTTCAAAAATTTCCATTCGTTGAATATTCGTTTGAAGTTTTGCCAACCTGCGAATATGTTTGATGCAAGTAGCTTCTATTAAATAATCTCTGTCTTGTTTACTTAAATACCTATTCGTTGATTTCACGACATACTCGAGAAAATCATAATTCTCTAACTCATAATGAATTACTACGTTAAACAAACGTGTAAAACTGTAAATATCTTGACGGAGATTCTGCTCGTTGTCATTCAATACTTCGTTTACGAATTGTAAAGCTTTTCTATAATCACCTGAGCCAAAATAACTATAAGCTTTACTATACGTTAAAAGTACCTCCATCTCTTTACTCAACTTTTCACCATACATGTCTTGCTGTTGCTGTATCTCTGGAATAAGATCTAGGCACTTTTCAAATTCACCCATTTTATGAAGCATATTCAACTCCTGTATACTGGAATTACCAAATATTCTTATTGATATATCTATTGAGTTGAATCCTTTTTTTCCTTGAATAGCACGAATATCACGAATTAACTGATCTGCTTTCATGAATTCCTTACTATCAATATGGCATCTCAGTAAATGAAATAAAGTCATTACATACCTTCTACTCGCGTCTAGCTTAATGAATGGATTGTCATCAAGTATTTCTCTAGTCTTGTTGAAAAAGATAAAGCTATCCTTGTAATCGCGATTAGTCGCCGCACACAACCCCTTAATGTAATAACAAATAGATGCTGCTTTTACCGATAATGCTGTATTTTTTCCTTTGATTAAGTGGTAATCAGCAATTCCCTCAACAACCTCTCTTTCAGCTGTATTGCGCGTAAACCCTCCACTTCTGAAAATTAAATTAATCTTTGAATATATAACTGTATACTCTGCCAAATTTCTTAGCTTAGAGATGACCATCTCCTCTTCCTTTACCAATGCATCAAGGTCAACAGAAAACTCTCCAGACTCGTAAGCTGATTCGAGAAGTTTTTTTTCCCAGCTGATCAACTCAAACCAATAATAGAATTTTTCATATTTCTGAGCCGTTGCTTTAGCGCGTTTTACAAACTTTTCGCACTCTTTGTAAAGAGCTTTATTGTAAAGAATTTCTACATTTTTAATCTCTTGTTTTAGAGTGCTACTTACGCTTTGCTCAGAATAATACGAACGTAGGCTCTTCAGAATAAGCTTATACAAATGATTTTTTTCCGAGGGGAGATGCTTTATAAACACCTCATTATCAAAGTAGTCCTTTAAAGCTGATTCATTGTAATCATCTTGGGCATC
>JALRKF010000001.1 GCA_023254905.1 Crocinitomicaceae bacterium
TTCAATAAAAATCTGTTTTCGTAAGAAATCCCAACAGTCAGTTCTTTCGCATTGCCGACAGCCCCGGGATTATTAAAATGTGACCAAACATCGTTGAACGTTACTGAAGCATTGGCCATTGACATAGATCTAGCTCCCGAAGGATATACTCCTTGACCAAATACATGCGAGCTAATTAGTGCAAAAATGAGAAGAAACCTATTCATTCGCGTCAATTAATTGATATTTGGGAGCAATGATCTGCTCGTTTCGATAATCTGTTTCATCCAAAAAAAACCAAGAATCACCATGATCCTCTGAAATTGCGATGATGTGAATTTCTTGCCCAAAGACGTCAAAATTATCTTTTTTTAATGTCTTGAATAGATAGTCTATATGTATCGTTTTTCCTTCCTTTTTTATCATTCGGATAGTACCGTCTTGAATGTTGTAATTATCCATCGATAAATCAAACTTTTTTTGAAAAGATGAATCTGCATCGTTTTTATAGTAGGCTACAACGTTTGGATGGGTGAATCCCACAAATCTTAGGACGTCTGCATTATTTCTAGCATCTATATAAGCTCTTTGTGCTTCGCTCAATACTCGCTCCTGCTCGGCACTAAGTGTACATCCAAATAGGACCAAAGTCAGCAGTATAAAGTAAGACATTCTCACCCTTTGAAAATAGTTATTCTTGATGAATAAATCAGTAATTAATGGAGTCTTTTCTCCAACATTTCCCATTCATCAGATGTAGACTTTTGATATCCATCAATACAGTTAAGCATCTCCATGATTCTGAGCTTTTCTGGATACTTTTCCGCTCGAATTCGATGTAGAATAACGCTATTACCGATTATCTGTAACTCCTCGAAATTGTCATTCGAATTAATACGATAAAATGATCGGTCATTACTCAATTTTCTGTATTGTGGAAAGTCCATAACTTTGTACTACAAACTTAGATAATGTTTGCAAACAAAATACACGAGAAAGCACACGAAACCTTAAAGTCAGGAGAAATCGAAAAAGCTATAGCACTTTATTCGAAAGCATTGGAACTTTCTCAAGGTCACCCGGATATTATATCCGACAGAGCAGTTGCATATTTACACAGCAACAATAAAGAACTTTGTTACACTGATTTTGAGCTTGCTTTGGAACTAGAGCCCAATCGGGCATATCGATATTCGTCATTTGCCTTTGCTATGAATCACTTTGGAGATATCGAGGGCGCAATTGTCAAATATCAGCGTGCTGTAGAATTGGATCCAGATGATGCAGTAGCGCACAATAACCTCGGCTTACTTCTGGAACAGAAAGGTTATAAAGACGAGGCGCAGGCTAAATTTGAACGTGCGGATAGTTTATCCAAACTGGAAGATGGACTTTTGGATATGGTCGATGAGATGAACGGTAAATCAGAAGAACCAACAACAGAATCTGCTGACAATAAAGAAACGTCTATTGAACCAGAACGAGAAGAGCAAGCAACCGTCTCCTCAGAAATAAAGAAAGTACTTACCCAAAAAGAAACGTTTAAGGAGTTCTTACAATTCGTAAAAAACGGATTTAAACTGAAGAAATGACAAAAAAAGAAAAGGTCAATTATATCATTGAAGAGTTGGAAAAACTCTATCCCAAAACTCCAGTTCCCTTAGATCACAAGGATGCTTATACCCTGCTGGTTGCAGTCCTGCTTTCTGCACAATGTACAGATGAAAGAGTGAACATGGTAACTCCTGACCTTTTTAGAATTGCAGATAATCCTATAGATATGGTTAAAGTGCCTGTAGAGAAGATCAAGGAAATCATAAGACCTTGCGGACTTTCTCCGAGAAAATCTCAGGCTATCTATGACCTGTCCGGTATACTGTTGAATAAACACAATGGTGAAGTTCCAGCATCATTTGAAGCCTTGGAAGAACTGCCAGGGGTTGGTCATAAAACCGCTAGTGTGGTAATGGCACAAGCATTCAATGTGCCCGCATTTCCAGTAGATACTCACATCCACAGATTACTTACCAGATGGGGAATAACTTCCGGGAAGAACGTCGTTCAAACTGAACAGGACGCCAAAAGACTATTTCCTGAAGAGTACTGGAACAAGCTACATTTACAGATCATCTTTTATGGAAGAGAGTACTCACCTGCGCGATTTCCAAAACTTAAGAAGGATTATATCACACGAACGATCGGAACAAAAAAAGCGATCGCCGAGCTTAAATAACGTAATCCAGTTTTCACCTCTTTTTATTGTCGTTCGTTCTCCGTATTTTCGATAAAATTTTTAGTCAATGAAACTACAACACCTATTCATCGGGGCTATCCTGGCAACATCTATCGTTAGTTGCGGATCAGGAAATGAAACAGCCGAAAAAGAAGCTACATCAGTACAAAGTGATGTGTTTCCGGAGGAGATCAAAGTTGACCGCTTTGCAGACATTCAGGTATTGCGTTATGAGATCAAGGATTTCGACAAGCTTAGTCTTGACCAGAAAAAACTAGTTTATTACATGGCACAAGCGGGACTCGCAGGAAGAGATATTATCTACGATCAAAACTTTGAGCACAACCTGGAGATTAGAAAAGCACTTGAAACGATTGTTGCATCACATGATGGTGACAAGGAGAATGAGAACTGGAAGAATTTCCTGACTTACACAAAACAGGTTTGGTTTGCGAATGGAATTCATCACCATTACGGAATGGATAAATTCCAGCCTAAATTCGATCGTGCTTATTTAGCTGAATTAGCTGAAAAATCTAAGGCTACATTAAGTGAGGATGCTATGAATGCGATCTTCGATCCAGAAGTAGCTGTGAAGCGTAAGGTGAAAGATCCAAACGTAGATATGATAGTTGCATCGGCTAACAACTTCTACGGAGAAGGCGTCACGCAAAAAATGGTGGAAGACTATTATAAAAACATCATTGATCCTAAGAATGAAAGACCGATCGAATACGGATTGAATTCAACAATGATCCTGGATAACGGAGAATTGCAGGAAGATATTTGGAAACTAGATGGTAGATATGGTAAAGCAATTGAAAAAATTATTTTCTGGCTAGACAAAGCGACAACTGTTGCCGAAAACGACGCTCAAAAGAAAGCTCTTGAACAACTGATCGAATACTACAAAACTGGAGATCTAAAAACATGGGATGACTATTGTATCCTTTGGTCTCAGTCCACTGACGGTGATATCGATTGGATCAACGGATTCATTGAAGTTTATGGAGATGCCATAGGAAAACGTGCTTCTTTTGAATCGATCGTTCAGATCACTGACTTTGAAGCATCGGAGCAAATGAAAGTTGTGGCTGAAAACGCTCAGTGGTTCGAGGATAATTCACCTTTGATCGAAGAACATAAGAAGAAAAATGTAAAAGGTGTTTCTTACAAAGTAGTTCAGGTAGCAAGTGAATCTGGAGATGCTTCTCCATCCACTCCTATTGGTGTGAACTTACCAAACAACAACTGGATCAGACAGGAGTACGGTTCAAAATCAGTGAGTCTTGGAAATATTATCTCTGCATATGACAAAGCTGGTGGACCATCAATTACAGATGAATTTTCACACGACGAAGAAGAAGCAGCAAGAGCAAAGAAACATGCCTATTTAGCCGGTAAGCTTCATACTGCCTTGCATGAGGTTGTGGGTCACGCATCTGGACAGATCAACCCTGGAGTTGGACAGCCCGCAGAAACCTTAAAGAATTACGCAAGCACGCTTGAGGAAGCAAGAGCAGACCTTGTTGGCCTTTACTACTTGATGGATGAAAAACTGATCGAGCTCGGTCTTATGGAATCGCTTGATGTTGGTAAAGCTGAGTACGACGGATACATCCGAAACGGGCTTCTGACACAATTGCAACGTTTAGAGCTAGGAAAACAAGTCGAAGAAGAGCATATGCAGAACAGACAACTAGTTGCTGCTTGGGTATTTGAAAAAGGAGCTAAAGAAAATGTGATAGATAAAGTAATCCGTGAAGGAAAAACGTATTACAACATCAATGATTACGATAAATTGAGAACGCTGTTTGGAGATTTATTGCGCGAGATTCAGCGTATCAAATCTGAAGGAGACTATGAAGCAGGTAAAAACCTTGTTGAATCTTATGGAGTTAAAGTTGACCCAACAGTTCACCAGGAAGTTCTGGACCGTGTTAAGCCTATGAACATTGCACCTTACAGTGGTTTTGTGAACCCACGTCTTGAAGCCGTAGAAGATGCAGATGGAAACATCAAAGACGTCATTATCAAATACGATCAAGACTTCGTAGAGCAAATGCTTTACTATGGGACAGAATACGGAATTCTGGATTAAATAAATTATTGACATTTAGCGGGGATCGTATATTCGGTCTCCGCTTTTTTATAACTAAATGTATGAAGACAAAAGAAGAAATTGTAGCGGATTGGCTACCCAGATATACTGGTGAAGAACTAGAGAACTTCGGACAATACATTCTATTGTGTAATTTCCATAATTACGTAGACAAGTTTGCAGAAATGCACGGTGTCAAAGTAGTAGGAAAAGGTAAACCAATGCAATGTGCGACATCCGATGGTATTACAATCATGAACTTTGGAATGGGAAGCGCTAGTGCAGCAACTTGTATGGATCTGCTTTCAGCAATTCAGCCAAAAGCAGTTTTATTTTTAGGAAAGTGTGGTGGTTTGAAGAAGAAAAACAATGTAGGAGACTTGATCCTTCCTATTGCGGCGATTCGTGGCGAAGGAACAAGTAATGACTACTTCCCACCTGAAGTTCCGGCACTACCGGCCTTTGCTCTACAGAAAGCGATATCTACTACCATCCGTGATTTTAACAAAGACTACTGGACAGGGACATGCTATACAACCAATAGAAGAGTTTGGGAACACGATGACAAGTTTAAAGATTATTTATCATCCTTAAGAGCAATGGCTATTGATATGGAGACAGCTACGATCTTTACAGTAGGCTTTGCCAATGAGATATCTACAGGGGCTTTATTGCTTGTTTCTGATCAGCCTATGGTGTCCGAAGGAGTTAAAACAATTGAAAGTGACAGCAAAGTAACCTCGTATTTCGTTGATGATCACCTCAAGATCGGAATTGAATCCTTGAAGCAATTGATCAATAACGGGAACACTGTAAAACACCTGAGGTTCTCCTAAATTGAAGAAAAGCACCTTATATATGTTCGGTCTGATCACATTGCTGGTCTTTCCTCTGCCTACGATCGGATGGTTCTACTTTTATCTAGAACAAACATTTGCAGAAATATTTCAATTCGAACAATTCAAGGTTTATCCCATTCTAGTAGGATTGATCATTGGATCAGTTTACGCATACCTGGCTTCATTTGCGATGAGGTCAGAGGTCTTCGACAGATCATCGATCAACGTGGAAAAGATCGTGCGTGGCATGAATCTCAAACTCATCGATTGTATTTTTATTTCTCTTTGTGCCGGTATTGGAGAGGAGTTACTTTTCCGGACTGGTATTCAGTATTATCTCGGTCCAATCATTACATCTGTCCTATTTGTAGCTATCCATGGTTATTTAAATCCGTTCAACTGGCGTGTTTCACTCTATGGGTTTATCGTTCTTCCTTTGATACTTGTGATTAGCTACGGATTTGATGAATTGGGATTGTGGTTCGCAATTGCTGTTCACGCAGCCTATGACTTTGTCCTGTTTTGGATTATTTCCAATTCAGAACCTAATGAACCAGTATCCTTAAACGCGTCGTTTGGAGGACTAGAAGACATGGAGGAAGAGCAACCGTTGGATCCACCTCAAGAACTTCAAGATTCCTGAGATCACAAAAAGATTCAGGAACATCCAAAAGAGGTCCGGCATTCACTAATTTGAAATCTCTCAATCGTTTGAGTTTACCCATGGATTCAGGTAAACGTGTAAGAAAATTCCTATTCAAGGATAAATAACTTAGTTCTTCACAATCACCAATTGATTCAGGCAGTGAATCCAATCGGTTAAAATTCAACTGTAGATTCTCAAGCTTTTTCAACCTGCCAATAGAATCAGGTAATACTAATATTCTATTTTGATTCAAGATTAACTCTTCCAGTTCAGTGCATTCTGTAATTGCATCGGGCAAATATTCCAACTTATTATACTGAGCAGATAGAAACCTCAGCTTGGGCAGTTTGCGAATACTGTCGGAGATAAAGATGAGATCATTCTTTCCGATGTATAATTTTTCGAGATTGACCAATTGCCCTATTACGTCAGGAATTGAATCGATCGAATTCCCATAAAGCTTGAGTACCCGCAGGCTGGTATCCTTAAATACATAATCAGGAATCTCCTCTAGTCCTTTTTTTGATAAATTCAATGCCTGTCCTTGCTTATAATATTTATAGTCCTTAACTGCTCCGCAAGACGCTAACATTAATGCAAAACCTATTAGAAAGAAGAATTTCATGTGGTATTAAAGTAAATAGTTCCTGTGTTACGAGCAACTTTTCAGCTATTTTTACATCTATAGATTAAACCATTCGAAAAAGTATCGGTCAAAGGATTGAACATTAATTAAAAAGGTATGAAACTTAAAAATCTAATTTTAACAGTTGCGGCGGTTGCGAACACAGTGTTTGCCACAGCACAAGAAAAAGACAATAAAACTCCGGAAGAGAGAGCGAAGCATTTGACTGAAAAAATGGTAGAAACCTTCGAGATTGAAGGAAATAAAAAAGATAAACTAGAAGCTATTAATCTTGACTTTGTGAAAGCAACCATGGATGTGAAGCAAGACAAGAATATTGAGAAGGAGGCGAAGCAGGAGAAAATGAAAGCCATCGCAGAAAAAAGACACCAGGCACTTGAAGCCATTCTAACTGCAGAGCAACTCACCGATCTGAAACAAAAAGAACAGGAAAGGCTTGAAAAGAGAAAACAAATGATGGAAAAGCGTAAAAAGGAGAAAACGTTGTCACCAGAAGAGCGCGCGAAAAAGAAAACAGATCATTTGAAAGAAGAGCTATCTCTGACAGACGATCAATACACCTTGGTTTACGATCTAACAGTAAAAGTTTCTGAGAAGATCTATGTGATCAAAAAGGATGACACGATGAATGAAGCGCGTAAAAAGGAATTTGTCCGAGGCAACATGAAGGATTTTGAAAATGAAATGAGTAAAATCTTAACTGCTGAGCAATTTATAAAATTCAAGGAGGTGAAAAAGAAGCACGAAAAAGATCGAAAGCCTGAGTAGATAGAAGAACAAAGGTTTATTTAACAAAAAAGAGCCTCACAGGGCTCTTTTTTATTTCCTTAAGTGTTCAAATACTTCTTTAAACTTCTCTACTTTAGGTCGTACAACACTCTGACAATACATATTACCAGGATTGTTTTCGAAGTAATTATTGTGATAGTCCTCTGCAGGATAAAATACCCCTAATGGAACAATTTCAGTCACGATTGGATTATCCCAAACCCCGCTATCTTCAAGACGCTGCTTATACTCTTCAGATTTATAGCGTTGAACATCATCGTGATAAAAAATTACAGATCTGTACTGTCTTCCAATATCGTTGCCTTGTCTATTTAGCTGTGTAGGATCATGTACAAACCAGAACATCTCTAAAAGCTGATCAAAACTTACTTGCTCTGAATTATAATTGATTCTCGCCACTTCTGCATGATCTGTGATCCCTGCACAAACGGCCTTATAGTTTGCTGTTTCCTCTGTTCCTCCAGAATAGCCCGAAACCACTGAAACGACACCTTTGATATCTTTAAAACATGCCTCAATACACCAGAAGCAACCTGCGCCAAATGTAGCTTGTCCCATTACTCACAATTTCGGTAAAGTTATTCTGTTTTTTTGAATTTTAAAGCCGCTGAATTGATACAATATCTGAGACCAGTCGGTTTTGGTCCATCTGAAAACACATGACCTAGATGCGCATCACATTTCGCACATAGAACCTCAGTTCTCGGATAACCTAATTCGTAATCTGTTTTCTTCAGTAAACTTTCTTTATTTGCTTCGTCATAAAAACTTGGCCAACCTGTACCAGATTTGAACTTCGTCGAACTCAAAAACAATAAATGATTGCAACAAACACAGTTGTAATTCCCCTTCTCTTTGTTGTCCCAATACTCCCCTGTAAATGCTCGCTCAGTCTCACCTAAGCGGGTTACTCTGTATTGCATATCTGTGAGCTGCGCCCTCCACTGCGTTTTCGTCTTTTTAACTTTGAGCGAGTCTTCTGTTACCTCATTAAAAGTTGGTTCAGTCTTGTTTTGATCCGGCACAGAAGAGCAGGAGATAAAAGCTACAATCGAAATAGAAAATATTAAAATATACTTATACATCACACATTTTTTTATTGTTCTATCTACTTAGACGTAAGAAAGAATACTTTTGTAACGTGAAACTCAATTATTCCAAAAATTTCTGGATCATCGCGGTCGCACTTTTCTTTTACATGATCAGCTTCAACTTGCTCTTACCAGAGATGAATGAGTTTATTTCTGACCTTGGTGGCGAAAATTATAAGGGACTGATAATTGCACTTTTTACAATTTTTGCTGGTTTATCTAGACCATTTTCGGGAAAATTGTCTGATCTGATTGGTCGAAAAAAGGTTATGATGATAGGTATGATAATAGGAGCAATTATAACAGCTCTCTACCCATTCTCAGGAGTTGTTCTGTTCTTTCTTTCACTAAGACTATTACATGGGTTTAGTGCAGGATTCCTGCCAACGGGAGCAACTGCTATGGTAAGTGATGTACTTGCTCCTGAACAGAGAGGTAGAGGAATGGGAATTTGGGGAGTATTCATCTCACTTGGAATCGGGATAGGTCAATATACGGGTACACCAGTAAAACAGATTTTTGGTCTTAATGGACTCTTCATGATTGCTACAGCTGCATGTTTATTTTCCGGAGTGCTTATCGCTTTATTGAGAGAAACTTTACCTAATCCCCAGAAATTCAATTGGAGTATGCTAAAAATACAATGGGACGATGCATTTGATCCGAGTGTAATGCCTGCTGCTGTAGTCATGTTCTTATCTGCAGTATCCTCTGGGATTATTTTTGTTGTAACACCCGATATGGGTATGTATTTAAATATCGAAAATAAAGGATGGTTCTTTGGTGTATACGTTTTATCCACAATTTTAATTCGAGCATTTGGTGGAGGTATCTCAGATAAAATTGGCCGACGTAAAACACTTATCGGTGGAATGATAATTCTCATTATCAGTATGACTACTGTAGCTTTTTGCACATCTGTGGTTGTATACACTGCTGGTGCAGTATTTTTTGGAGTTGCAACAGGTATTGCCAGCCCTACCTTATTTGCTTGGACTGCAGATCTTTCAAAACCCGAAAGAAGGGGGGTGGGATCCGGTACATTATTTATTGCACTTGAATTCGGTATTCTTTTAGGGTCGCTAAGCACACTCGTGACCTACAATAATACATTTGATTCAATACCTATTGTCTTTTTATTCGGTTCTTTGCTAGCATTATTTTCCCTCCTTTATTTGATCTGGCACTTAAGATACAGGCAATCAAATACCTAGTTAATTTCATCTTTTAAATTCAAATAAATTCTAAGATATTTCACTGCCAAATAAATCGGTATGGTATCAAGCAAGGCAAAAATTACCTTGAAGGCATAGCTACTTAAAATAAACATGAGGAGCATGTATCCAACATCTTCACCCTCATTGATAGGGATTGCGTCAGCATAGTAATACGTAATCAAAATAACTGCAATGGAGTCTACCAGTTGACTCGTCATTGTAGAAACATTATTACGCAACCACAAGAATTTTCCTCGTGTTTTTTGCTTGATGTAATGAAAAATATGAACATCAATAAACTGTGCGGATAAATATGCAATCATTGAGGCAACTGTAGCTCCAAATGCCATTTTTCGAATCTCGTAGAATACGTATCCATATGGTACATGAGCCTTCCCATCAATCACCGTAATAGGCAACTCTCCATATTCTGTTAACTCGGTGGGAGCATCAAGCCATCCACCAAGCCACAATATGGATAGTATCCAAATATTTAAAATCAACCCAACCCAAACAACACTATTCGCGCGACTTCGACCGTAAAGTTCAGAAATTAAATCAGTACAAAAAAAAGTGATGGGATAAGGAAGAACTCCAACGGCTACAACAAAACGAAAATCGCTTGAATCAGAAATCCCGATGTAATCCGAAAGATCAATAAATCGAGAAACACCCAAAACATTCAGCATGGCGAGAGAGCCGAGAAAGATTCCTGACAACAACAGAAAAACCAGCTCTCTGCGTTTTGCAACCTTATCATCTCCATATGTCTTATCGGAAAACAACTTTCTAAAAAATCAAAGAAACGAAAATTTAATGAGTCATGAAATCAGGAAATATTGACTATATTCGAGTCTCAACGCTATCTATGTCTAGGATAAACACTGAAAACTTAACAAAATTATACTACTCCATTGGAGAGGTTGCAGAAATGTTCGACGTTAAGACATCATTGATTAGATTTTGGGAAAAAGAATTCACTCAGTTAAAACCTAAAAAAAACAAAAAAGGTAACCGGCTATTCACTGTAAAGGATATCGAAAAACTGAACTACATTTTTATATTGGTTAAGGAACAAGGTTTTACATTGGATGGTGCGAAAATTCAACTGAAAAAAGGTTCTACTATCCTCACTAAAAAACCGGTGTCAATTATAAGCACTGAATCTGATGGAATTATTGAGAAGCTCGAGGCCATTAAAATTAAACTTTTGAGTCTAAAATCTAATTCCAATTAATTCGCTTTTTTTTTAAATATGAGAATGCCTCTTGAACTTCTTCAGAGGTTATTTCTATATCATACATTCCGTGACCAATTCCAACTAAGAGAACACAGAGAATCTGGCCATTTTTATTCTTTTTATCGTTATTCAAAAGAACAACTAATTCGTTGATATCGTTTTCGTTCAAATCTGGAATTCTGAAGAAAGGAAAAAGTGCATTTTCAATCACTTTAAATTCTTCAGAAGACAAATATCCTTTCTTAAAACTTAAAAATGACTCTAATATCATTCCGATTCCTACAGCAATTCCGTGCGGTAAGTGCCCGATCTTGTTTTGATGACTCTCTATCGCATGACCTATAGTATGACCAAAATTTAATAGTTTTCTGTCTCCTTCTTCATATGGGTCTTTATTCGTAATGTTAATCTTTATATTCAGTGAGTGCTCAATCAAGTTGACAGGCATTTTCCAATCATCTTGGACCCTGAGTTGAGTAATCTCCTCGAAA
>JALRKF010000015.1 GCA_023254905.1 Crocinitomicaceae bacterium
ACTATGGATACGGATTGCTGAGAAATACCCAATTAAAGCTTTAGCCACGAAATCCTATAGCTTAGTCCATGAACACGATGATAGATCGGTCAATTTAAAGAACAAAAATTCAGCTCTTCAAGAACTAAAGACACTTCAAAAGATCTTTCACTCTCATATTGGTAGCAAAATTCGAAAAAGTATTCGCTCGAAGGTTTTGGCTAATTGCTATTTCAATATATCGAAACACTATATGTACAACGCTAAAAAAGCGACTGCATTTAAATGGGTGTCAAAATCTCTAACTCTAGATTGGAAAAGTCCTCAATGGAAACATCGTTTATATTGCTTAATTATGTTATTGAGAGGAAAAATACCAAGTGAATATCAATGAAATCAATAAAGCAAACATTATTTAGATCACTAATATTTCTGTGGAATTTAAATCCGTTTAAAAAGTGGGGGGCATCACTCGTTAAACGGAATCCTGTTTTCCTTGAAAAGATGTATAAAGATTTGAGGTACGAAGGTGTCTTTAACGTCAGTGTTGATCATGGGTCCTTTATGATTTATAATCCTGGTTATACAACGATCGAGAATGAATTGTTCTGGAAAGGCTTGCAAGGCTGGGAGAAGATTTCAATGGGGTTGTGGATAGAATTGGCCAAAAAATCTAAAGTGATAATTGATATCGGAGCGAATACAGGGTTATATTCCTTAATTGCATCATCGGTAAACTCTAATGCCAAAATTCATTCATTCGAACCAGTACAACGCACCGCAGAACTACTCAAAATTAACTTGAGACTAAACAGTCCTAATAAAATTGAATTTCATCAAGTCGCAGTTAGTGATTTCTCAGGAATAGCAACCTTTTACGATCTGGATACCAAATCACAATATAGTGCATCACTGAATAAAGAAATGCTTAGTCGATTTGATAATCGTCTGGAGTACGAGGTGGAAGTCGTCAGGCTAGATGAGTTTTCTGCATTGGACAATCTAAAAGTTGGTCTGATCAAACTGGATGTCGAGATGCATGAACCTGAAGCTATTGAAGGAATGATCGGAATTTTAAAGAGGGATCGTCCCACTCTGTTGGTTGAGATATTATCAGATGAGCTTGGCGAAAGAATTGAAAGTCAAATTGGCGATATGGGATATCGATATTTTAATATTGATGAGAAAAACCCTCCTATTGAAGTATATTCATTGACTGCCTCAAAACATTATAACTATTTACTTATACAAGATGATAAGCTGAAGGAATTAGGTTCACTTGTTTACAACAATTATCTTTTTGATGGTAAACAAATAATCAACTCAAATGGATAAAATTCGTGTTCTTCATTTAATCCCTAATTTGGTCAAAGGAGGGGCACAACGTATTGCTCTCGATATTTGTAATGAACTTCAAACGAGACCTGAAGTCAAGGTAGCCCTTCTTTACTGGGAAGGTAAAAATCAATTTGAGTTTCTGTCAGAGAATCTTGAGGTCCATCAGATCAACATTCAGTATGAGCTCTCATTCAGTAGACAACACAGGATCAACATTTCTGAATACGAAGCATTTGTAGATGATTTCAAACCGGATATTATTCATACACATCTGTATCCGGCAGAATTGGTTTCGCGGGAAAATTCGAGAAAAGATATTTCGTACTTTACGCACTGCCACGATAACATGCGGCAATTGGAGAAATGGAGCCTAAAGACACTCGCTTCAAAACAAAAATCAGTTGAATATCTGGAGCGGAAACGGTTGATGAAACGGTATCAAAAATGTGATAATCAGTTCATCGCTATCTCGAAGGATGTCCAGTTATACCTTGAAAGCAATCTTTCCAAGTCTCTCGTAAACAATATTCATTTGCTTCCGAATGGCTTCAATTATGAAGGCTTCTTTCAATCTGTGAAATCGAATCTATCGGATCCAGTTCGCTTGATCAATGTCGGAAATTTTATCCCAAAAAAAAATCAGGAGTTTCTATTAGAGGTGCAGGAAAAGCTGAATCATGAACAAATAAATACGGAACTTACTTTCATCGGTGCAGGAACTACTTTCCTTGAATTAAAAGAAAAAACAGCAACGCGGGATATTCACAATGTTCGATTCCCGGGCAAAAAAGACGATATAGTCACCTTCTTAAAAGAATCTTCGATCTATGTGCATTCGGCACTTTATGAACCATTTGGATTGGTAATTGTGGAAGCTATGGCAGCGGGTTTACCTGTCGTCTCTTTGGATGGAAAAGGGAATCGAGATATTATTTCTGACAATGAAAATGGATTTCTTATTGAACAAGGTGGAATTGATACATTCGTACAAAGAATTAAAGACCTCATTAAAGACAAACAGCTGTATAACAGAATTGCACGCAATGGTCAGGAATCGGCAAAAAAATACAACATTCGTAACTACACGGATCAGTTAATACAAATCTATCAACCTGCTCTGCGAAGAAGTTCAATGGGTGGGAAATAGAATTCAACAGCATTTTAAGGCGGGAGACATCATTCTTGACTTGGGCTCATCCACTTCTGACTTAAGAGAGGTTAGCCAACCCCACATGTATGAATCTATATTCGAGCCAGCCCAAAAAGCAGGTATTAATATTGTGCACACTGATATCTCCACCGGAGAAGGCGTGGATATTGTGGGTGACTCGACTGATCCAATGTTTTTAGAAGAGTTAAAAAAGAAAAACTGGAACGGATTGCTATGCTGCAACCTGTTGGAACATTTGGAAGATCGTCAGCCAATAATAGATGCGATCATTGAATTATTGCAGACAGGCGATAAATTGATCATGACCGTTCCCTACAATTATCCCTATCATCTGGATCCGATCGATACAATGTATCGTCCTTCATTAGACGATCTAAAGAAATTATTCCCGAATTTGAAGTTTCTGGAAGGAAAGGAATTGATCGCATGTAGAAAGGTATCAAGACATGGGGAACCCGTTTATCATAAAAATTATTTTCAGCAGCTAAAGGATGATCCACCATTATTCATCAACTTATTGATACGATCTCTAATCCCTTTTTACAAACCCAAAATGTGGTGGATCACGGTTAAAGACCTTTGTAAAATGTTCAAACCTTTCAGCGCCACAGTAGCTGTTTTTGAGAAGTGATCAAATTCTTCTCAACTCGTCTGAGAATTTCTGATAATTCTTTGAACCACTATATTGTTCTAGCCATTTAGAATGGGCAGCTTTTGCGCAATCTGTCAAATCTTCCTGCTCAGTCATTGATCTTATTTCCCTTGCCAACAGCTTTCTATCAGTATTCATCGATATAAGTGATCCATTCTCCTTATTCACGATCTCACCATTCCCTCCCACATCTGTCGCCAACACCGGAATTCCATAACTCATCGCTTCCATAATAGAAACGGGAACACCTTCTGAACTGCTCACATTGATAAACAGATCCGGGCAAATACTCTCATACAGTTCATAGACTTCCTTGTTCGGCAAACGCCCTACCAGATTGACTGTAATGTTCTCCTGTAACATTTTCACCTTCTCCTCCAAATCTTCTCGCAACGGACCGTTCCCAATATGTGTCCATTCAATCCGGTGGTCTGTGATCTCTTGCAATGCATCCGCGATCAACCCAACTCGCTTCACTCGAATAAGATTCGAACAGCTCACAATTCGGAAGACACCATCGACCTTGGGTTGAACAGGTCCATGATCATTATCGATTCCTAAACGAGACAACTCAAAATGAGAGCGGTTCACCTTCCAGCGATCTACGGCATACTCGATCCCATCCTGTGAGATTGAATAGATCTTTTTTAAATGATAACCAATAAAATGACGGAACGGTAAATAGTTCACCGCGCTTTCCTCGAAGTACACATCCCAGCGGTGAATGCGACATACGCCTTTGACCGCATTATTCTGTGAATGTGCCAATGCGATCCCTAATGCGGCATCATCACACCAGTAACTATAGAATACTGTTTTATTTAGTTCCTTTGAGAAATGCTCTTGAATATATTTAGCCACCAGCTTTCCCCTTTCCAATGAAACCAAAGCAGTGCTAATCATTCCTTTCGAAACAGAACGCCGATAGATAGATTTGATCACTGAAAGCTCCTCTCTGTAAACGGACGAGAATATTCCCTTAAGACTCTTTAAACGCATAGAAGTCGAATAACTCAGATCAATTCGTCTTACCTCACAGTTTTGAGGAACCTCTCGTTTTTGATTGTTACCGTTATTTGAGGCAACAATAATAACCTCTTCGAATGCCTCACTTAGATAGGGCAATTCTGTTTCCAGAAAAGTCTCTCCGCTTCCATAAGGAAAGCCACCGGTAAAGAGTACGAGCTTTTTATTCAATGTAAAGGAGCATTCTTTTATCTTCGTAAACAAAGAAACAGAATATTTTGGAGGATTCCCCAAAACACATATTGATACTCTCCTACTTCTTTCCTCCTTGCGAATTGACTGCTTCCAGGAGAACTGAAAGCTGGGCGAAAGAATGGAGTGCATTAGGACACAAAGTAACTGTTGTCACACGTAAATGGGAACGACCGATCAAGTCGTTTACAGATATGCATTATTCGACCTCCAGTGGAACCGAAATCCTGGATAAGGAAGGTTATAAAGTTCATGCTGTATCCTACATTGCAAATAGAAGGGATCAACTCCTGACAGAAAACAAGAGTAAGCTTTATAGAAAATTCTTGTCGATCAAAGAATTAATGCTTCAGCCAATTCATCTTGATGCATGTCCTTTCAGTAATATGTATTCAGAAGCGAAGAAAGTCTGTCAAAACGAAAAGGTCGATGTCATTGTAGTAAGCGGAAACCCTTTCATCCAATTCAAATTCGGTTACCTGCTGAATAAAGAGTTTGGTATCCCCTTGATAATCGATTACCGGGATGCCTGGACAACCAGTGAGATCAATCGCATCGATAAAGGAAAAATGTATGGTTTGTTTGAAAAGTACGAACGGCCTTTTGAAAAGAAATGGGTGCGTTCAGCCAGTTTAATTACCGCTAGCTCCTCCTCTATTGGAAAATCAGTAGAAGAGATCACTGGCATTAAAAGTGCCCCCATTTACAACGGTTTCGATGAAGCCCTATTTAAAGGGCTGGATAACATTGAGAAATACCCGGAATTCACGATAACGTATGTTGGGACGTTATATCAGGGACAACATATTGAGATCTTTATTGATGGGTTCAAAGACTTTATCCAGAATACAGGAACCAAACCCAAATTGCTTTTTCCTGGCTTGGCGCTGAACAAAGAACAACACGAAAGAATTAAAACAATCCTTCAGGGATTTGAAGATTACTACGAAGTAACGGAGCGCATTCCTCATGAGGAGATCCTGAAAATAGAAAAGCGGTCTCATTTGCTGTTACATGTTGCATGGAAAGGTTACAAAGGGATCATTGCCAGTAAGATCTACGAATACATGGGGTCCGGAACACCGGTGTTGATCTGCCCGGGAGACGATGGAGACATCGATGAAATAGTGAACTCATCAGCATCGGGAACGATCTGCAACTCACGGGAAGAGGTGGCTGAGTTTTTGAAAAGAGCTTTTCACGCAAGATCTGACTCGGAAAAAACGAATCCCAAATTGTCTGTTGCTCAATTCACCAGACAAACTCAAGCTAGGATTTTAGCGAAAGAAATCCAATCCCTAAGCTAAATTATAAATTGAAGGAGTTATTTTCTTCGGGACAAGGTTCTAATTATTCGCAGAAAAATTCTTAATCACAACTTGTAAACGAAAAAATGGTTAACTCCCAGCAATAGGACTCCCAAAGATTCCAACGGCCATTTCGGCCCAAACCATTAAAAAAACAATCAGCACAGCTGCCAGTACTATCACACGTGAGGTATCTTTTTTCAATTTTCGTAGGGTAACCTCTATTGCAAATCCAGTTCCGGAAAGCAAACCGCCTGCGATTATAAAATCAGTTAATGTCCATTTAACCTCCTCGGTAAATTGCATCGCTATTAAAGGAACCAATAGGATAAAAGCAGCCAGGGTAAGTAAGGTTGAGAGTCGTTTTTTCTCTGTTGTCATGTTGTAATAGTTCGTTGCTTCAAAAAGAACGATAATTCATTTTATTTATTGTGGACATATTACCATTTTGTAATTAATTTTATCACATGAAAATCAAGGCTTGTTCTGTTTGTGGTTCAAATCAATTTATTCCATTGGAACAATTCAAACATGCACATCTTGTAAAATGTGCTTCCTGCAATTTGGTCTTTAGTGAATTACAGCCTGAGCAACCGGAATTGGTTGATTTTTATTCCGAAGGTTATGATCTCACCAAGTATTTTTCTCCTATTACCGAAAAACGCTACTTGGAACTCCTAGAGGATTTTAAGGTTTTCAGAAATACGGGAAAGTTGTTGGACATAGGATGTGGTTTTGGATTCTTTCTGGAAACGGCCAAGCGAAAAGGCTGGGATGTTATTGGTTTAGAGATTACAAATGACGCCGTGGAAGCATGTTCCTCTAAAGGTCTCAACATGCATCATGGAACATTAGAAACAGCAAAATTTGAAGATGAAAGTTTTGATGTTATTGTTTTTATTGAAACGATTGAGCATGTAATCGAACCTAATAGATTAATCAAAGAAATTCATCGAGTTCTGCGTCCTGGAGGGCTTGTTTATCTTAGCACACCAAATTTTAATGCGCTCAATCGTTATCGTTTACAGGAAAAGTACGACGTTATTCAATACCCTTTACATTTATCCTATTTCACACCGAAAACACTGAGACGATTTTTTGAAAAAAATGGTTTTACTACCAAAAAAATTACCAGTACAGGGATCAGCAAAACACGTTATAAAACGAGTATGGGGCAAAGTAATCAGGAATATGTCTCAGAAACGTCAGATGACGAAATGCTGAGATACCGCATCGAAAATAATCAACTTCTGAAAAGTGCCAAGACTGCTGCCAATTCCGTACTCAATATGTTTAATGTAGGAGAAAGCATAAAAGGGTATTTTGTAAAAACCTAAGGAAGAATTAAATTAGACACAAATTCAATTAAAATGAGACTATTATTACTATTACTTATTGCTGGAGGATTAACAATTACCTCTTGTAAACGTAAAGGGTGCACAGACCCAACAGCTGTAAATTACAGTGCAAAAGCCAAAAAAGACGATGGGTCTTGTAATTACACACCATTCATTCAACTGAATGGAGCAGCTACAACGACCATTAATGTCGGAGACGTCTACAACGATCTTGGAGCAGTTGCTAATAACGCAGATGGAACAAGTGTTCCTGTGGCTACAGATGCAAGTAATGTCAACACATCCGTTGCTGGTTCATATATTGTTACATATTCAGCTTCGAACGAATTTGGGACAAGCTCTATTCAACGAACTGTAAATGTTGTTATTGGACAATCCAACTGGGAGGGATTCTGG
>JALRKF010000042.1 GCA_023254905.1 Crocinitomicaceae bacterium
TACAAGTGCTCAATCAGACAGAAATGAAATCTAATCCTCTCCTATTAATATTATTCTTCTTATTCTCCTTTAGCTCCTATTCAAATGAAGGGAGTTCATCTATTTATGTGAAACTGCAAAAGCTACATTCTCTTAAAAGAGTTCTTTATGTTGCTGCTCATCCGGATGATGAAAACACGAGGGCCCTCGCATATTTTTCCTTGGGAGAGAAGGCCGAAACGGCCTACTTTTCATTGACTAGAGGCGATGGAGGGCAAAATCTGATCGGAGATGAATTAAGTGAAGATTTGGGAATTTTACGTACCCAAGAGCTTTTAGCAGCGCGATCTCATGATGGAGCCAAGCAATATTTCTCGAGAGCATTAGATTTTGGCTATTCCAAGTCCGCAGAAGAATCTTTCAACCTTTGGGGTAAAGAGGAACTACTTCATGACCTAGTCCTGACAATTCGTCAATTTCAACCGGATGTAATTATCACAAGGTTTCCACCGGATGAAAGAGGAGGACATGGCCATCACACTGCCTCTGCTCTATTGGCTATTGAAGCATTTAATATGGCTGCCGATGAGAATTTTCTGCCACAACAGGTCAGAAAATACGGTGTGTGGAAGACGAATTCAATATACTGGAATACTTCGTATTGGTGGGATAAGGATATTCAAAACATGGCGGAAGACGATCCAAATTACATCCTCATGGATATAGGCGGTTATAATGCTGAACTCGGGATGTCCTATAACGAAATAGGAACAATTGCGAGAAGTCAGCATAAGTGTCAGGGCTTCGGAGCGATAGTAGAGAGGGGAAGTAGAATTGAATATTTTAAGCATCTGGATGGGAAGAAAATGAAAAGCTTTTTTGACCACAATGAAAAATCCTGGTCTGATATAATAAGTTCTGAATTTGAGAAGAATCTGGATAACCTAATAACCGACTTCAACTTTAAAGATCCATCTGAAAATGTACCAGCCCTTCTCAAAATCTTAAAGAATCTAGAAACGTTACCTGATTCATTTTTCAAAAATGAAAAAATTAAATACTGCAAAAGGATCATAATCGATTGTTTGGGCCTTCACGCCGATCTTACGGGTGATGATTACTCCTTTGTGTCAAGTGAATCTCTAGACTTGAAATTGAACATGATTAATAGATCCAATATCTTCATCCAGCTAGGAAATATAAGCTTAAGTACCGGAGAATCATATTTCTGCGATGACACCCTGTCACACAATGAATCTATAGAAAAGACAGTTGTTTCAAATGGCAAGGTAAGACAAGGAATTTTCAATCATTATTGGCTCGAAAAGCCATTTAACAACTTATTCGAAGTTACTGATAGCTCTAACTTCTGTAAAGCTGAAAACAATTCTGTAATACAAGCAAAACTGACTTTGTACATATATGAAGATACATTTACATTTTTTGTACCAGCAACTTACAAATGGCGTGACCCTTCATTTGGTGAAAGAAAAAGACCAATGATTGCTACACCTGACTTCAGTGCCAATTTCGAGGAAAAACTTGTCTTGGTAAAACCGGGTGGAAAGAAAACGATTCGTGTAAAGATTCATACTTTCCGAGACAGTCTTTCCCAGACAGTTGAGCTAAAAATACCCGATGGTTGGAACGCATTCCCGCAGCGATTTGAATTAAACATTGATAAGAAACATAAAGAGGAGTGGCTTTCATTTGATTTAGAGCCTCTGAAGAATCCATCTAGTGGCGAATTACAAATCTTCTGCAATGGAAAAAAGGTCTACAGCTACACAGAAATTAAGTATGATCATATTCCCAACCAGGGAGTATTCAAAGAGGCTTCCCTAAACTGTACTGAGTTGGATGTTAAGATAAAGCCAGGTAAAATAGCTTACATAAAGGGAGTTGATGATGCGGTACCACAAGCTATTGCACAATTAGGATTCGAAGTAGAGACTTTTGAGGTTGCATCGCTTTCAGATCTTGACTTGACTAAATATCGCTCTGTAGTTCTAGGAATACGCATTTACAATGTGTATCCGGAGATAAGAAATTTTGAAAGTAAATTGTTCGAGTATGTTGAAAATGGGGGTAACCTCATAATGCAATATAATACGGCATGGAGATCAAGCGAGGGAGTTACTTATGGTCCATATCCATTTGAACTTTCCAGAAAAAGGGTGACTGAAGAAAATGCAGAGGTGACATTTCTAGCGAAAGATCATCCAGTAATGAATACTCCCAACAAGATCACAAAAAAAGATTTTGAGTCATGGGTTCAAGAAAGAGGACTTTATTTTGCAGCTAATTGGAATAAGAATTACACACCATTATTTTCTTGGTCCGATAAAGGAGAAGATCCACTTGAAGGAGGGCTGATAACCTGTAACTACGGAAGTGGACAATTTGTGTATACTGGAATATCATTTTTTAGAGAATTACCGAACGGCGTACTAGGCGCCTACAGACTTTTTGCGAATTTGTTAAGTTATCAACCATGACAGACGGGAAGGACAAAACGAAATGGAAACAATGGTACTGGGGTCTGATTATTTTCCTGCTTGCTCAAATTATCCTCTACATTTGGATCACTAATATATATTCTTCATGAGTTGGATTGATTGGATAGTACTCATGAGCACGCTGATACTTATAGTTGCTTATGGAAGTTGGAAGACTCGAAAGCAAACAGGTATTGACAGCTATCTTAGAGGAAATTCGGAAAACTGGATGACTATAGGATTATCAATAATGGCTACGCAAGCAAGTGCTATTACCTTCCTATCAACACCAGGTCAGGCCTATGAAAGTGGAATGGGATTCGTCCAGTTTTATTTTGGATTACCCATAGCCATGATCATTATTTCAATATTTATTTTGCCCATTTATTATAGATTAAATGTATTTACAGCATATCAGTATTTGGAACAACGTTTTGATACAAGGGTAAGATCTTTCACCGCATTTCTATTTCTAGTTTCCCGAGGACTAGCTGCGGGTATCACAATTTATGCTCCATCTATTATACTATCGACAATCCTTGGCTGGAACCTTCAACTTACATGTATAGTGATAGGTGGACTTGTTATTATTTATACCGTATCAGGCGGAAGTAGGGCAGTATCACTAACGCAGAAATGGCAAATGGCTGTTATCATGGCCGGAATGTTCATGGCGTTCTATTACGTAGTTCAAAGTTTTCCTGATTCTGTGACCTTTTCTGATGGTGTTGATATAGCCGGTGCTCTGGGTAAAATGGAGATAATAGATCTTTCATTTGATATCAAAAATAGATACACATTACTTTCCGGGTTAACAGGTGGTGTTTTTCTTTTTCCATCTTATTTCGGTACTGACCAATCACAGGTTCAACGATATCTTGGTGGCAAATCCTTGAAGGAATCTCGCCTTGGATTAATGTTCAATGGTCTACTGAAAATTCCAATGCAGTTTTTCATCTTGCTCATTGGAGTTATGGTCTTTGTTTCTTTCCAATTCAATCAACCTCCGATTGTATTTAACCCGCAGAAAATTCAAATGACGCAGTCTCAAAAGGCTGAATTGTCAGAAATAGAAATCTCTCATGACAAGATTTTTGAGCACAAACGGGACCTATTACTTGTGGGATCGAATGAACAATTAATGATTAAACAACTGCAGAATTCTCAAGATTCCCTGCGTGTCGTGTATAAAGAAAAATTGCGAAGTATTGATCCGAACTTTGAAGAGAAGGATAGTGATTATATTTTTCTAACATTCATCTTGAATTATTTACCGAGTGGTTTAATAGGCCTATTACTGGCGGTTATATTTTCTGCCGCTATGTCCTCTACTGCAGGAGAACTTAATGCACTGGCGGCCACGACCACGATTGATTATTACAAGAAATTCTGGTCTAAAGAAGAGAACAGTAAAAAAGATCTGCGCGTAAGTAAATTACTCACTGTCGGATGGGGAATACTAGCAATAACGATAGCTTTAACAGCGGGACTTTTTGAAAATCTAATACAGCTCGTAAATATTCTAGGCTCCCTGTTCTATGGAACTATTCTAGGTGTTTTTCTTCTTGCCTTCTTCTTCAAAAAGGTAGATTCCAATGCTGCATTACTAGCCGGAATCCTTGGTCAGGTATCTGTGCTTTGTGTTCATTTTTTGAAAGTTTTTGGTTTAATCGAACTCAGTTATCTAATGTACAATCTTATCGGCTGCGGAATTGTTGTTATTCTGGGAATATTATTATCCAGAGGTTACTTCAGACAATTTAGAAATAAACACAAGTAGTAAATCGCCACCAAATTTCTTCGAAAAACCAAGTACTATTAGTAAATTCAAGCAAAATAAGAATTTTACATGTCCACTTGTGCTATCATCCCACCTAATACTTTCAGCATGGCTCCATACTCGGGTGTTTGGAGTAAAATGCTTGCAGCCCACTTGTTAAGAAGGACAACCTTAGGTCCAACCCAAGCTCAAATAGATGCTGCATTTTCGGATGGTGTTGATCTTGCAGTTGAAAGTATACTTCAGTCATCTATTTTAACGGATGAACCTGTAACATGGCATCCTGGTGAGACTGTTGCGCCACAGGGCGAAACGTGGGTAGATAAATTTATGACTCCGGATCCTCTTCTGGAAGACCAAGTAAACGCCGCAAGACAAAAATCACTCTTCTCATGGACAGCAGGAAGAATGAACAAAGAGCAATTAGGCGCAGCAAATATTACTGAAAAGATGGTCTTCTTTTGGCAGAATCATTTCGGAATTCAACAAGTTCGAGATGACCGGTTAAATTATAATTATTTCAAAACGCTGGAGGCGAATGCCATTGGAAACTTTAAAACAGTAGTTGAAAGTATAACTATAAACGGCGCTATGATGAAGTTTCTGGATACTGCATCGAATACGAAATGGAGTCCGAATGAAAATTATTCGCGTGAATTACTAGAGTTGTATTCCATTGGAAAAGGATTACAGACGGGACCTGGAGATTATTCAAATTATACAGAGGATGATATTCTGTCAGGCGCAAGAATACTTACAGGATGGAAAGTACGTGAAAATATGAGCAGTACTGCAAATCCTTACATTGAATTTGAACCAAATCATCACGATACTGATCCGAAGCAATTATCATATCATTTCAATAATATGATTCTCTTCAATGATGATGAGAATGAATATAAAAATTTCATTGATGCGATTTTTTCTAAGGAAGAAACAGCTTATCATATTTGCAGAAAACTATATAGATACTTTGTAAGTACGGAGTTAACCGAACAGATTGAAGCTACTGTTATTGATACGATGGCTCAAACGATGATCTCTAATAATTATGAAATAAGACCAGTACTAGCGCAACTTTTTAAAAGTGAACATTTTTACGATTCTACCATCATTGGATCTCATTTGAAGGCACCTTATGAGTTTATTTTCAGTATGCTGAATCCAACACTATCATTCCCGTCTCACAATGAGGAAGGTAATAATGTCATCTGGAATATACTCTATAACGCCGCCAGTGTGATGGATCAGAATTGGTATGTTGCACCGAGTGTGGCAGGATGGCCAGCATACTATGTGAAACCAGGATATATGCAGTTGTGGCTAAATTCTGCGACAATTGACAGACGGTTTTGGCTCGTTAGTCTGCTAACAGAGCACAGCACTGGAATCAGTGATGATGTAACTGGAACTGTTTACAGTTTCAAAATTGATGCTTTGGCGTTTGTTGATCAACTCCAAACTCCAAGCGACGGAGTAGCAGTCATAGAGCAGATGTGCAATTTATTTTTCGCGAGGCCACTCCTGCAAACGAAAAAAGATAGATTATTGAACATATTGTCAGATTTCTTACCCGCATTTGAATGGACTCTTCAATACAATGAATATCTATCAAATACGCACGATCCAGTTCTACGTGAACCTGTGAAGCAAAGAGTTGAAGCTGTTTTATCCGAAATTTTCAAATTACCTGAATTCCAAAGCTGCTAGATTATGAATAGAAGAAAATTTATCAGAAATATGGCATTGGCTTCTGCCTCTGCTCCATTCATGATCAACAAGCTTCAAGCGCAAGCTTTACCTTCTGGCTTATTTAATATTCCAGAACAGTTTGAGGACAGAATTCTGGTGATCATCAGCTTAAACGGAGGAAACGATGGATTAAATACTATCATTCCAATCGATCAATATGATAATCTCGTAATACAGAGACCAAACATTCTAATTCCCGAAAATCAAATTTTATCAGGAACTTCAACTATAGGTTTTCACCCTTCCTTGGAGGGAATATCGAACATGTTCGCAGATGGAAAAATATCTATAGTGCAAAGTGTTGGCTACCCCGAACAAAATAGATCGCACTTCAGGTCGATGGACATCTGGACTTCAGGAACAAAAGATTTTACGGAGAGTAGAGGTTGGCTAGGAAGATTTTTTGAAGAAGATCACCCTCTCTACCCAGAGGGATATCCAAATGATATTCTCTCAGACCCCTTTGCTGTGAGTTTAGGAGGATCATTATCGACAACTTGTCAGGGAACTCAAGGAAACTTCTCTATCCTAGTAAATAACCCTAGCAAGGATTACAACTTGCCTGAGGAAGAGGTAATCAATGATGGATCACTATATGGATGTAATATTGATTTCGTTTCAACATTAATCGAACAGACCAATCTTTATGGGCAAAGAGTAAATGTTGCCTATGATGCTGGTAATTCTCTTTCCACAAAATATTACCTCAATGATAACCCTCAAAATGATTTCAAGAGCAAGCTAGCCGAACAAATGAAATATGTGGCTCAAATGATTGCCGGCGGGATGGAAACAAAAGTTTATATTCTAAATCTAAATGGTTTCGATACGCATGGTGAACAGGTTGAAGAGGATAATACTACCATTGGTGAACATGCAGATTTATTAAGAGAACTTTCAGACGCAATTGAAGCCTTTCAAGATGATCTAGAAATCATGTCACTCAATAGACGCGTCGTAGGGATGACTTTCTCTGAATTCGGTCGACAAATAGCATCCAATGGAAGCTTTGGGACGGATCATGGCGATGCAGCACCGTTGCTGTTATTTGGAGATTGTATTTCCTCCACTGTTCTTGGTACGAACCCTGTAATTGAAGATCAAGTCCAAAATCAGCGCGCAGTGGAGTTTCAATTCGATTTTAGAGATGTATATGCAAGTATTTTAAAGGATTGGTTTCAAGTACCCGAATCGAGAATATCACAAATTTTCTACGAACACAACATTACCTACTTGAGTCTATTTGAGGGATGTTATAATGGTGAATTAGATGAGGAAGCACCTATCATACTTTGGCCGAATCCATCTTCCACAACTTCTTATGTTGACTTTTACTCTCCAGGTGGAATTACGCAGGTCAACCTGGTTGATACCAGAGGCAGGCTGATTAGAAATTTTTTGGACAAGGAAATTTGGGAAGGGCGCCACAAACTGGAGCTAAACCTTGAAAATATTGTATCAGGTTATTATTTAGTACATATTGTAAATGATAAACAGACACAATCAGTCTCTTTATCGATTCAATAATCCTGAACTTTTTATTCTATCTAGGTGCTCATCGGTTAAACCGTTAAACTCAAACAGGCAAATACCTTGAGCGCCACCATTTTTTGCTTTCCTGATCGCAATCTCTAGCTCCCCTGGACTCAGTGATGGTAAGTATAAGCCAGCATATAATGGCATCTCATCATTAAGCTCATTTATTCCCTGACGTGTGCTGAACTCGATCCAATTCAAATTCTCATTGTAGAAGTTCTGATAAATCATTGGGAGAACCAAATCTATATCCCATCTCGGCCAATCTTGCCGAACCATTGAGCGTGACATCTCTGGAAATGGAAATACTGCAGCAGAAATTTTATTGTTATTTGAATGAACTATTTCAGCTAGCTCGTTCACAAGAGATGTTACTGCATTCAATCTAAACTGACGCCATTCTGTGCTCAATTCCGGATTCTCTAATTCTAGAGGATCTATACCTGTCTGCGCTTTATATAACTCTCTGGCAACAGGATGATATCCGTAATCGTACTCTGGCATCTCATTTGTTTGTGAAAGATTATACTTTGGCTGCAATGCTTTTCCCAGAATAACATCACAAAAACGCACATAATCTAAATGAACCGATGCTAGACCCTTCAAACTTGCAATTTCTTTAATGTTATTCTTAATATGTTCTCTCGCTCCAGGACTAAATGGGCTCAACCATTGATAATAACCGACATATGCATTGTATTCAAGACTATTCTTCCCTTCTCTGTTTACCGCATACCACTCTGGATGTTGACGTGCTACGGAATCACCAGGTCTGTTTAAAGTCCATATCCATCCATGAATTTTTAGATTGAATGTATCACCTAATCGAATATACCTCGATAACTCCTCCACTCCACCTCCCATGAATAAATCCGTAATGCCTGATTGACTTGCTTTTTCGAAAAGAGCTGACCAATCTTCGTCGCTTCTTTTCTTATTTCCATGCATCCAGGCAGCAAAGACAAATTTTTCAACATCCCTCTCCAACAGCTCTCCTCGCTGATTAATAGTAATACGTTTGCCCTGATCAACAATTGTCATTTCAAATCCAAATTCAGTCATTTTCATAACAACATTCTTATCCAGATAGGTTAATGGATTCAGCATTTCGATTGAAGAGGCGTACTTCCAAGACCCAGTCTTGGTAAAATTCTTTTTCCTGTATTGCTTTTGCAGACGGTAGAGGTAAAAAAGATATTGTCTAATCTCTTCATGAGATCGCCATGAGAGTAACTGTTCCTCAGTGCGTGTTCCATCCGTAAACAAAAGATAACCCCAATGCTCGGGGCGATGCATGTCAATTGCATCTTGCTGACACCAAACCCAATTGTATTCTTTCGTTCCTTTTTTCCTTTTGTATTTTCCTTTATCCAAATCAAACTCCCATTGAACCCTCGAAAAATTAACTCTCCATGGATCTGGAAGTGATTTGTGCTTTTTACCAAAAAGAAGATCATTTAGAGAACTCCAAGGGACAGCAATTTCAACAGACCAACCCTTGTCTTTATTTTTTGAATTATTAAGCTTTCCGTCTACATGAACCCCAACTTGAAGGCCCTCTATATTCCAATCATTTATGATTGGACCTCCCTCCCTGTATGCATTCATTAGCAATAGATCCCAAACTGTTCCTAATGCATTTATTTCTATCTCCGCATAGTGTGTGTTTTCCGAATAGGGCTTCAAAAATATTTCAAAATCATTGTTATGAAATATTACCTGATCACGTTGTTTGATATTTGCCCAAACATGTTCCTCCTCCATATTCGCAAAAAAATAAATGAATTTATCATCCCAGAGAATCTTTACTCTGGTATCATAATATGGATTTGGCCTATTGTCACCCTCAATATCTTGAAAAAGATCGCTCCATTCTGCATATTGCCAACTAGGTTCATCTGCTAATCCATCAATAGAAATTTTAGCATCAATTTTATTCGCAATGTAATGCTTGGGTATAATTGGCTGGAATATCTCTTGAGCTACTGCGGTAAAATTGAAATATAGAATCGTAATAGCTAAGGTGCTTTTTATCTTCATTGACTTGAAAATACAACTTCTATTAGATTACAAGAAATTAATAATCAGTCCGCCGTACATAAAACCCAATAATGCTCATACGTGCTTCCCGTAACTCGAACATATCCAATTCCAGCTTTTGTGCTTTCCGCATCAAACATTGTAGCAAAATGTCCAACACTATTATACCATTGATCAAAAGTCGCCTTTGATGTTAAGTTTCCTGCCGCAATGTTCTCAGCATTCAATTTAGATTCATCATAAAATTTACCAATTCGTTGGAATGTACTGCCCACTCTTACAAGATTACCCTCTACTCGATCATAAGTGTCGTGATCAAAATAATCCTGTGACCCAAGGTCAAATGCGTGATAGCGAGCTGCATTTGTAAGCTCCTCATTCCAAATTAAAGGGTCTAAACCTTTCTCTTCTCTGTATTTGTTGATAATTTCAAGAAGTTCTACTTCCCTGCTCAAATTGGATGAAGGTATGATCTCCGCACCAGTGGGCATGTTAAACATTAACTGATTTACGAAGGCAAATTCCTCTGCTCTATCGACGCTTTCAATGCGCTTTTCAGCAACATTCAGCACTCCATTGTTGTTATCACTATGATCATGGAATTTATCCAAACGTTTGGACAGTAAATCCGCAAATTCCTCTTCATTTTCTGATTCCAGCATTAAGATTACCGAACGTACGTCCTTTGCGAAAATCTCACTAAATGAGTTCCATCCAAGTTCATTCTTCAACTTATCATCTGCCCTTTGGTTAAATCCATTTGCGTAATTCAGAGCTGCTCTTGTTCGATAAAAGGCAGAAATTGCATTGTTAGAATTACGAGCTCTCTCGGTTTGAATTCGGAATGCATAGAAATAGGGTTCTGCTCTATGCTCCAATTGTTTCATATACCATTTAGATCGTTTCAAACATTTCGATTGATCCTTTTCATAAAGTCTGTCCAATCTGTTGAGTAATAAATTGCCAAATACTGATTGGGTAATTAATACAAGAGCAAAGGCTGTGATAAGATTTCTCATAATGTTACAGTTCTAATTCATTATTAGTACTGACATTATAATCTGAGTGTAACACGAACGTTGCCACTTTTCTTTGAATGACGGATAAAATATTCGTTCAGCTACTGAACTATTATACTCACAGCAGTATTTTCCGATTCATTGGATAATTGAAGTATGTATTTCCCTGCTGATAATCCACGAATGAATATTTGCTCCGATTGCTGAGCACTTCCCATCATAACTAACTTCCCTCTGGCATCAATCAAATTATAATTAAATTCTCCCTCCCAGTCGACAGTAAAACTATGTGCTACCGGATTGGGGTAGATATTCAATCTATTCAACCCACTTTCCAAAATATTTGCAGTACTGAATATCTCGATAGAATCCATAACCTGACAACCATTGTCATCTGTAACGATTACGGAATAGATCCCTTCACATAATCCTGTTACGGTATCATTCACGGTCATGATTAAATTATTCCATGTGAATGTGTAATTAGGCGTTC
Organism: Crocinitomicaceae bacterium; assembly: GCA_023254905.1. Taxonomy (GTDB): domain Bacteria; phylum Bacteroidota; class Bacteroidia; order Flavobacteriales_D; family Crocinitomicaceae; genus UBA4466. The sequence continues at coordinate 11,098 of JALRKF010000042.1, forward strand.
CGCCGTTTGCAACACTTACTGCTCCCCCATCACACAGGCCTGTGGAGTCACTCCAGGAGCTTACTATTTCAACTTCTAATAAATCGGGCTGAGAAACAAAAACACTATCCGGCCCAACAGAGCAACCAACGGAGTCAGTTACAGACAATCCATACCAACCGGATCCGACCATATTCAGAATTTGCGTTGAATCTCCATTGAACCAATTGTAATTGTAGATTCCAATTCCCCCAGAAATATTTGCAGTAACTACTCCTGAGCTATCGCCGAAACAAGCAAGATCTTGTGCAGTTAAAATCAATTGAATGGTGTCAGGTGAAACAATTTCAATTGAATCGAAATACACGCATCCTCTATTATCAATCAGGTCGAAATAATAGGTCCCAGCATTAAGACTATCGATATACGACAAGGTATCTCCATTACTCCAGACAATATCTGTCATAGGTTCATCGTGTAAATACAATTGTACCTCACTTGAAGCGTAGGGATCCGTAGCACAAAGTATATCGGAAGTAGTCAAACTATCCAATACAGGATAAGATTCTGGTATAAAAACTGAATCTTCCACAATACAACCATCCGTATGTGTAATCGTTATGTGCTGCCAACCTTCCCAAAGAGAGGAAGCTACTTTTGTGCTGTCTCCTGACTCCCAATCGAAAACACAAGTATTGAACATACAAGGACAACCCGAACTATTAACAGTGGCGGTTCCTGTGCTATCCCCAGGACAATTTGGTGTATTGATCCCTCCAAAGGTTATAATATATGGATCATTGGCCGTAAAGTTCATATCCACATAGCAACCAAGAGAATCGGTAATACGAACTGTATAATTTCCAACATTCATGGAGTCAATCGAACTGGAAACATCTCCAGTATTCCATAAATAAGTATATGGAGCAACACCTCCCGTAGGCACAAGGGATGCTGAACCATCTGCAAAATAATTACATGAGATATTATTGAAAGTAGATGTCGCTGTTACAGTTCCACAATTTGAACCAGCGTAATTATAATGTCCATTCCAATGCGTTCCTTGATAATTTCCCCACGCCACACCAACACCGGGGATTGTATTTGTTCCCTCCAAACATTTCACATGGAAACCATTTGCAGCCATTGGATTGTAAATATCTGCTCGATAAGCATATACAAAATCTAGATATCCATTACCATCAATATCTTCAATGAGTGGCGTTACAGCCAAATTTACACCTGGTTCTTCCAGATAAAAAGGTGAAACGATATCATTTTGAAAGTCAATACTCAATAGTTGTGTTGTAAATGATATTCCGTTATGATAACTGACAGATGCCAGAACCTCGTCTCTTCCATCCATGTTCAGATCAACTGCCGATGACGACCCATAGTGCATGGTTCCGAGGCTGTCCTTCCATGCAACTTCACCCGTAGCGCCATCTATCATGATCTGATAAAATTCAGAAAAGGTTGGTGCCGATCCAAAATAAACTACCCCAAAAACATCCGGTGTTAAATCTCCAGTAAAATTCCCAAGGGTTGTCCCAGCACTGGACTCTGTGCCAGGATTCTCTACTTCCCAAATTAAAGATCCATTTATCCCATTGAAACATCTTATGGTTCCATCATACGCCTGATTAACGATATCCGTAATACCATCATTATTCATGTCTGCAAGACTTGAAGGAGCGATGAAACCAAGATCAGGATCGGAGACAAGCATTTGCGCATTTTCAAGATTATCGTTCATCAAATCGACTAACTTTGCTCTCCATAATGCTCCTCCATCGTTCTCACCTCCTGAACCAAAGACAATATATGGTTGACCTAAATAGTCCATTACAACGGGAGAGCAATAAGTCTCTTCACCATCTGGCATTGTATCTTTTGCTAAAACAGCACCTGTCATTGCGTCTAGAACCATGAGCATACCAGGCTCGCGCAATGTATCCCAGGCAGGTAAGGCATGATTTCCACCATTTGCTACAAGAATATCATTTACTCCATCTGAATTTTGATCTGGTATGAATTGTGGATTGTAAAAGTTAAACCAGCCACTGTCTACTGCAACAGTTGTTGAGTACGGAAAAAATTCCCAAAGCATATTACCTGTGCTACCGTCTATCGCATAAAACTCTGCGTAACGTCCTCCTATGAAAACGTCTTCCACATTATCTCCTGTTATATCCATGAATTGAGCACTACCAAAGATCTCGTCCTCAGTTTCAAAATTCCACAAAACAGAACCATCAGATCCGTCAATAGCATTAATGCCATTAGATTCTGACTGGCCATCAAGTCCTCCACCAATTACAATATCAAGGATATTATCACCCGTCAGTTCAACTGCGCGCGGAGATGAAAAGGTTGTCGATGTATCGAGAAATGTAGACCATTTTAAACTCTGTGCTGAGAGAAAAAAATTTGTCAAAAGCACAAAGGCTAGTAATAATGACTTTTTCATATAATAATTGATTCGCTCAAAAATAAGACTTTCTATTGTTCTAGAATAATAGATTGAAAGTTATTCATCAGTTGTGATAATTCCATGGTCACTTCCTTGCTGAGGCCAGAACCCGTGTAGTGATCATTAAAATTAGGAAGATTATAATGCCCTATGATTATTGCCCCTCTATGAGGCATAATATCGAGAACATGATTCATCGCTGATATTCCACCTCTCCTTCCTGGTGATGTTCCAAGGAATACAACAGGTTTCTCTTGAAAGATCTTACCTCCCTGTCTTGATACCCAATCAAGTGTATTTTTCATAACTGCGGGCATAGATCCATTGTGCTCAGGAACCCCAATTATGAATCCGTCAGTCTCTTGAAACAAATTGTAAAGATCAATCATAGATTTAGGAAAACCTTCATTCATTTCAAGGTCAATTCCATAGATTGGCGCCTCGAAATCAGTTAGAGAAATAATTTTGACATCAACACTATCTAGCAACTGACTTGCATGTATGGCAAGAATCTGATTAATTGATTTTTTACTATTACTACCTGCAAATACCAATACTTTTTTCATGTTTTATTTAATTACCATGGTAAATATATGGAGAATTAAAAGGAACAACTAAATTCGCCGAAAATATCTTGAAATGCGGACATTTTTATTTTACACATTTTCATTCATTTCGTTGTCTGTATTTGGTCAGATGCAGCGAATTGAACCATTTCTTGACTTCGGACTGAAATTTTTAATCGGACCAAGTATGTACAATTCAAGTGTATTTGCGGACAATACCGATAAGTATGAACATAAATTCAATTCATTTGGTTTTGGTATTGGACCAAAATTAGCACTAGATCTAACAGACAATTTTGCCATCGCAACGGAAGGGATTTTCGTAATCAATCAACAAGTTTATCTCATTAACAATGACATAATTGGAGAAAAACAAATTAAATCCAGAGTGATAGAAATTCCTTTAATGTTAAGATTTAACGATGGTTCTGGAGGATATACAGAAGGGGGTTACACCTATTCCAAAATACTCAATGTTACTGAAACTATTCAAGAATCAATTCAAGATGCCAGTAATTTTTATAGTTCAGACCGACATGGACTTGTTCTGGGCTTTGGAGGATATCTTTTTGGCTCCAAGGATTTTGCTGTCTCGGGAGGTATGAGAATTCGATATGACTTGACCGATATTGTTGGAATTCCAATGGAGCAGAGAACTAATCCAGAATTTTACGCTTTAGACAATGCGGTAACAAACAAAACAAATCCATTATCAATCATGTTCAATATCGAATTAAATTATGATCTCGGATTTGTGATGGCGAGAAATCCCTGCACAGGGAGAAGAAAGATGTTATTCGTTCGATAAGCTCGGGTAAATAATCAGCTCTGTATGGGTATGATCCTCATTTACCGTTAGTGCATGTTTCTCAATAAGTGTGTCAAATAAATTACCGCTCTCGTCTCCTGTTATTTCGTAAATATTCCCTTTTCGGTCTCTTAAAATTCCGGTAAACGTAAATTGTGGATGTCGGTCTCTACGAACAATATTAAACACAGCTCTGCCCCTTTCTTGAACAGAGCGCAAACACTGAATTGGGGCCACTCACACGGATGGGCTTCAAAACAGGATTCGGCATGATTGCGCGCTTGATCATCGGTGCGCTTTCAACTTCCACGCCCTTCTCGATCTGGTCGTCCACCAGCTTTTGCAGTTTCACGGAGGCCAGGAAATCGACCATGCGTTCGTTAAGTGAGGCCCAGAGCTCATGCGTCATGCAACGGGCGCCTTCGCCCAGGCAATTCTCTTTGCCGCCGCACTGGGTGGCATCAATGGGTTC
>JALRKF010000085.1 GCA_023254905.1 Crocinitomicaceae bacterium
CTGGATCGGGAGACTTGACAGTAAGCAACACCTTCCCCGCATAGCTCCTTGCTTTAGTTGGCTTGTTCTGGAACCAGGTAGATAGGTTTGGGTTTAGTTCCTTCGCATACTCACAGGCAGCCTTGGCACGCTTACGGACCATTATGTTCACACTCATAGGCTGCGAGTAATACCTAATGCCAGTGCAGATGAACTTCTCGGCAGTTGGATTGGCTTCGACAGCAGCCTTAACCTGCGCCTTTTGTTGACTTGTTAGTCCAGTCGCTGAGGAGCTAAAGGACGCCAAGGTCTTCTGATAGACGGAGTACTTAACACCTGCCGATTGGGCGGGTGTTGCAAAGCTTGCCGTCAGCAGCAGGGTCGAGGCAATGGCTATTAGTCTCTTCATGATCTCCTAATGAAGGTTTGCTCCTGGAAAGCAGCCACAGCATCCGCAGAAGTTGTTGTTTTCTGGTTCACGTCCAAAGGTCTCCACAATCACCTCATCTTTTTCAATTGATTCGATCAAAAAGTCTCGTAACTCAAATGCCTCATTTGCCTCTCCTTTCTTCACAAGGTACCAAGCCTGCGAATTAATCTTTTCCATTTCTTTCTTTTTCTATTTTTCCAATGATAACGACAATTTCACCCTTGGGAGGGTTTTGCTCATAATGTTTCAAAACCTCGCTGGCCTTTCCGCGCACGTATTCCTCAAATACTTTAGTTAGCTCTCTAGAAACACATACAGGTCGATCTCCTCCGAGAAATTCACAGATTTGCCTTAAACATTTTACCAACCTGTGCGGAGATTCATACAATACGATCGTACGTTGTTCATTTGCCATTTCCATAAATTTTGTTTGACGCCCTTTTTTTTGTGGTAAAAAACCTTCAAATAAAAAGCGATCGCATGGAAGACCACTTGCTACCAGTGCGGGAACAAAAGCTGTAGGTCCTGGTAGACATTCAATAGCAATGTCCTCTTTAATACATTCGCGTACTAACAAAAACCCTGGGTCAGAAATTCCTGGTGTGCCTGCATCTGAGACGAGTACAGTATTCTGAGAGGCCTGAATTTGCGAGATAACTCGATCCAATGAACGATGCTCATTATGTGAATGAAAGGGAATAACTTTTTTCTGAATCTCTAAATGGGACAACAACTTTTTTGTTACTCTCGTATCCTCTGCGTATATAATATCAGCCTCTTTCAAAACACGAATGGCCCTTAATGTTATGTCTTCTAAGTTTCCTATTGGTGTCGGTACAAGGATTAATTTTGCCATAGTTTATGATCTAGTCAATACTACATAATCATCTAGTAGTGTCTGTAAAAACTCGAGTCTTTTTTTAGGTGTTTCATCTAAACCGATTAGCTCCGCCGAACGATCCGCCAATTCTATTGCTAATTTCTTTGTAGCCTCATTCGGATATTTTTTGACTCTCAGTATGACATTCTTAATTAGAATCATGTCATCGTCTGTAAAGCGGGTAACATTGGAATAAGTAGGGTTATAATTCTCTTGATTTTTTATTGATAAAACATCCTTTAAACTATATTGAATGTAAGATTTATTTCTAACCACCAGTGTATTGGACATCAAGTCTCCCAAGCGCTGTCTTCGCTCTGAGGTCGATGCAATGATGATACCGACAATTCCTACACCAAACCAAAGTAAAACGAATAAATCCGCCTTCAACCAAACCCAATCACCTTTAAATAACCAACGGGTAAATACCTCTCTCAAACCAGGTCTTTCCCCCGAAACAGTTACAACACGTATCCCAAGAATATATTTGCCTAGGCTTTGTCCATGAGTTAAATACTCAATAGTTGGGAAGTAAAAGATAAAAGGTAATTTCATGACAAGAACAAAGAAAAACTCCGCCATGCTTGGGTCTTCAATGTAGATGGAATTGCTGCCAAAAACAATGGAGAGGATAATAAAATAAACAACGAACGCAAAAAAGTCAATCATCCCAGCAGCAACCCGCTGTCCAATGGATGCAAGATCGTATTCGACACTCACATTTTGGGCGGATCTAAAATCAATAGTTCTCGTCGCCATAGAACTAAAGATAAACGTTTTCAGATTTCTTGCAAACCAATCTACTACCTTTAACTTGTGTTATTTAGATGTATTCTAAATAATCTTTATGACAATCATATGACAAATCGTGAACGAAATCTGAGCATCTTTGTAACACCTATGAATAAAGGGATAGAGCGCCTCTATAATATAGCTTTCACCCACCGGAATCTCTCACTTAGTGATATCGGTAAACTCCATATTGCTCTTGAAAACCAAAAGGTAAGACTCACAGACATCAAGAGTGCCTTTAGTATTGAAGAATTGATGTACCTGACAACTTGCAATCGTGTTGAGTTTACATTGGTTACGGTTTCGGAAGTTAATGAGGCCTACCTTGTGCGCTTCATTAATAGTCTATTCCCTGTTTTGAATGCAGATGATGTCACAAAACTTGCACAGAACGCAATAATGCATCAGGGAAAGAATGCTGTCAGACACTTGCTTAACGTTGCTTCTTCGGTGGACTCTATGGTTGTAGGTGAAAGAGAAATTATTGCTCAAGTTCGAGGTGCTTTCGAATCTTCGAGAGAAATGGAGCTTTCGGGAGACTTGATAAGAATCGTAATTCGCCATACTATTGAAACGGCAAAAAGAGTTTATACCGAGACAAATATTGCCACAAGACCTGTTTCCGTTGTGTCTCTGGCTTATCATAAATTAAGAGATATGAATGTACCTCTTGATTCCCGTATTGTTATTATTGGTGCTGGTGTAACTAACACTAATATGAGTAAGTTTTTAAAGAAACATGGATTTACGGACTTCCATGTCTTTAATAGAACGTTTTCAAAGGCAGAACAGCTTGCCTGCGACTTGAAGGGTACCGCTTATCCTTTGGCAGATTTAAATGGTTTTGATAAAGGTTTTGACGTAATAATTACTTGTACGGGAGCTGATGAGCACCTAATTACAAATGAAATATATTCTAAGCTGCTTCAAGGAGAAAAAGATAAAAAGGTTGTTATTGATCTTGCCATTCCCCAAGACCTGAATCCATCCATTATTAAACAAGAAAATGTGATGCATATTTCAGTGGAAGTTCTTCAAGAAATCTCCAATGAAAATCTCAAGTCAAGATCCGAGGAAATACGACATGTTGAAGAAATATTGAGAGGAGCATGCAATGATTTTAACAATATTTACAAGCAAAGAGAAATTGAGATCGCTATGCGTGAAGTCCCAAGGAAAGTCAAAGAGATTAAACAATATGCGATCAATGAAGTGTTTAAAAATGAATTAAGCACTATTGATGAAGAGTCAAGGGATGTATTAGAAAAAGTTCTCGGATACATGGAAAAGAAATACATGAGCCTTCCAATGCTTATGGCGAAAGAGATACTGCTGAAAAACCAATCGAAATGATTGATATTGTTATCGGGTCAAGAGGAAGTGATCTCGCTCTATGGCAGGCACGTTATGTAAAAAAAAGACTTTCCGAACTTGGGCACAATGTAACTATTAATATCATCAAAACACAGGGCGATGCCATCCAGCATTTGAGTTTTGATAAACTAGAGGGGAAGGGTTTTTTTACAAAAGAAATCGAAGCAGCGCTGTTAGATGGGTCAATAGATCTTGCTGTTCACTCTCACAAAGATCTTGAAACAAATCCACCTGAAGGACTCATTATTGCGGCTGTATCCGAGAGGGCGGATCCTGCAGACATATTGTTGGTTAGAGAGTCGGCTGTGGATATAAATAAAAAATGGGGTTTAATGGAGGGTGCGATCGTAGGAACCTCATCGGCGAGGCGAAAATCTCAACTATTAGCACACCGTCCTGATACGATTTTAAAAGATCTAAGAGGAAATGTTCCTACCAGGATCAACAAACTGCGAAATCAACAGTATGACGCAATTCTACTAGCAAAGGCAGGTATTGACAGGCTGGAGATAGACCTTTCTGAATTCAATGTGGTCGTCCTGGATCCATCAGAGTTTGTCCCAGCCCCTGCACAGGGGGTTCTTGGTCTCCAAATTCGTAAATCTGATGATAGAATGGCTGAAATTTTGAAACCCTTGAATAATAAATCAGTTCAAAAAAGAATAGCAATTGAAAGAAAAGTACTCAACCTTCTGGAAGGTGGATGTCAATTACCACTCGGCGTATATTGTGATGAAAACAATACATTATTCGCTTCTTATGCCCATTCAGCTGAAAGTACGCGTGTTCTGAAAACGTATAAGTTAAATGAGAGAATTAATGCTCTTGACATGGCAAGTATAGTGGTTAAAGATCTACAAGATTATGTCAGTTCTTAAAAAGAACATTTTTATAAGTAAAGATCCTTCAGAAGTGTTCCCTCTAGAGGAAGTAATAAAAAAAGCAGGTGGTCAGTTGTATGCTCGCAGGTTTATTAGATTCGAGAAATCCTCAAAGTCAAAGTCTTATAATACAGATATTATCTTTTTCAGCAGTCCTCGTGGCGTTCATTACTATTTGGATGATTTTTCGATTGCTTCAAACACAATAATTGGTTGCGTTGGGAAATCAACACTTCGCGCATTGAATGAGTTTGGATACAGAGCAGATTTTGTTGGAAGAGATGGAAAGTCAATTGACGAAATCGCAAATGATTTCAAAGATTTCGCTGATAACTCTACTGTCTTATTTCCCGGATCCAACATATCACTCGGTACTATTGCTTCTAAATTTGATAAAGAAAAATGTGTTACCATGGAGGTATATCGCACACTGCTAGACAGTGTGTCCACAGAGGTCTTTGATGTATATGTCTTTACATCTCCCTCCAACGTTCGCAGTTATCTATTGAAAAATAAATTACCTAACGATGTCATTATAATTGCCTGGGGGAATAGCACTGAAAAAGAATTATTATCACGAGGAATTAAATGTAAAAAATTAGGCACCCCTTCTCTGGAATGCCTAATTAATCTGTTATCTGAAATTTAATTAGCGCTTGATCAAACGACTCACCTTTTTCGTCTGTCCAGCTATTAATTCAATCAAATATGACCCGGAAGCATAATTTTCGACATCCATTAAGATAAGATTAGTCCCGGATTGCGCATTTACAAATTCTCTTCCAATCGTTTTCCCTGCCAAGTCGCAGACTCTAATCTCAACATCCATATTCAATCCAGTGGAGAATCGAACCGTCAATTGATTATTTGTCGGGTTAGGATAAACACCAAAATCAGCTATATCTCCATCATTTATTACACCTCCAACAATTGTGTCAGACGGAGCTCCTTTATAAATATTAATATCGTCTAAGTAAATGTTGTTTCCTCCTGACCCCTCGAACTCGAACTTATATAAAAAGTTGTTTACAAAATATGCCATTGTTACGTTGGTCATGTGTACCGTCGTCCAATCTGTTTGATTTGCTGGTTGCCAGGAGGCAGATTCAATCAATGGTGATAGTAAGGACCCATGAATTGTCTTTCGTTGTGCCCATGTTGCTCCACAATCTTGAGAGATAAAAACTTTCAACCATTCATCGTTAGATGAATTCCTTTTTCGATAGGCATATCGAAAAGACATGGTTACCGACTCGTTCAGTGCAGTGTCCACAACAGAAAGATCTACAGGCGCACCAATTACTTCATCCGTATTTGATCCACTTTGAGTAAAGTTTTCAATACCAATGCACTTATTCCCTGTATGACCGAAACCAGTAAAAATTTCAAAGCTATTGTTGTTTCCAGGATTAAATACTGTCCATTGATCTGTTGATCCAAGACTCGTATAATCTTCAAAGCGTTCAATAAATGGTAAAGTGTTTGGCGTTGGTAAAACTTGAATGTACGAGGTTTTTACCTCTGTATCAGAACTAACGCCATCCGTCGCCATGAGGGAAATATCATAGAATCCACCCGAGACAAATTCGATTTCTACATTTTGTGAATTTGCATCGGTTCCTCCCACAAAGATAAAATCTATCCCCTCTGTACCAGGAGAAACTGACCATGTCCATGCTGTTGGTCCATGATATGTATAATCTGAGAATGTGACCACAGTTCCCGAACAAATCTCGGTCTGACTCGCAGTGAAATCAGCCTTACAAAGAATGTCTGGATCGTTAACTCCAGTTGCTGCTATATTGGAAGCACTCACAAGATCCGTCAAAAACGTAACTGTTGCAAGGTTGTTCGACATGATGTTTGCTTGATCTAGAGAGAACATATTCTGACAAGAATTATAGCTCATATAATTCTCTATTTGATCATATACATCAATTCCGTATGGATCATTCGTAGGGACATCAGTACAGGAGTTCCAACTAGGATTACAACTCCAATTCGCAGATGACTGGGGAGGAGTATCACAAGACATGTCTCCTGAAGTGCTACAATCTAGGGTTGAGCATCCCGGATCCCCCCAGCCTTCATCAAAAATGTGGGGTAGCCCAAAGCAGTGACCGACTTCATGCGTAAGAGTTCTTCCATCTGTACCTTGAGCTGTTTCAATAGTTCCAAATGCATCGTTGCGAATCACAATCCCATAAGTGTCTGCAGAACCCCAATATGGAAATTGTGCATATCCTAAGGTTATTCCAGCCCCTCCACTTTCAATGTTATTCACCACCCATATATTAAAATAGCTATCTATAGGCCATGCATCACTTCCTCCAAGAGCTGTGAATTTACAATCGTCATCAGCACTATAGGTTTGATTTGGTGCATCAACTCTTACGATCCCATTGGTACAATTTCCATTAGGATCAAGTTTTGCCAGTTTAAACTCCACATCCATCGAAGCTGCGTATTGCTTGAATGGGGCGAGTGGGACATCTCGTGTGTCCACCGTGTCTTCATTTAAACGATTATAATCTTGATTTAATATATGTAATGCATCATAGATCTGTGCATCCGAAATATTCCCATTACCATTATCGTGCAATACGTGCACCACAACAGGTATCTGCAAGGTTGCTCTAATTCCTTTTGAAAACTCGCTTCGTGTATTAGCTGCTCGATAAAGGCCATTATATAGAATCTCTTTAATCTGTGGGTCTTTCTTTATTTCAGAATTAATTTTTTGATCCGTTCCGCACCAATTTTCTTGTTGACCAAGAGCACATAAGGATAATACTGTCGCAAGAGTAAGTAGTAGTTTTTTCATAAAGTAAGAATAAAAAAAGCCTCTCAAAAGAGAGGCTTTAGTTCGTATTTTTTACTTAATTATTAACGATAGTGTTTGGGATGCCGAACCTGCCTTCAATGTTACGAAGTACATTCCCTGAGCAAGTTTATTTGTATCCATCATTACAAGATTGCTTCCACTGATTGCATTAATGGTTCTTTCCTGCGTCACTTTCCCAGATAAGTCTGTAAGTACAACGGATGCTTTCACGTCATTCTTGACATTGAAACGAAGATTAATCTCCTCATCAGCTGGATTAGGATATAGCGCGAAATCTTTAAACTCTGTACCCAACGTTTCAACTGATAATTCATCTGTCGGATCACCAAAATAGATGTTGATATTATCAAGGTAGAAATTATTCCCTCCATCTGATTCAAATTCAAACTTATATCGGAAGTCGCCTGTGAAATAGTTACTTGTAACATTTGTCATATGAACTGTTGTCCAATCATCCATGGATGATGGAGTCCATGAGGAGTTCTGTGCTAATGGCGAAAGCAGGTCTCCATGTATTGTTTTTCGTTGTGCCCAATTATCACCACAGTCTGGCGATATAAAGACTTTCAGCCATTCATCGTTCGAAGCATATCGTTTAACATATGAGTAGCGGAAACTAAGTGTGATATCATCTGTAGACTGAAGCACAGACAAATCAACGGGAGCGGAAATCAGTTCATCAGTCTGTCCCGCAGGTTGACCGAAATTATTAAGTTTTACACATTTTGTCCCCGTATGACCAAAACTAGTATTCAATTCAAACTTCGCATTGTTTCCTGGATTATAAACTTCCCACTCATCAATGTTATTCAATGTGGCGAAACTCTCAAAATCCTCAAGGAAAGGGATACTAATCGCATTGGGTTGAACACGAATATATCCTACCTTCGTCTCGGAGTCATTGGATGACCCATCCGTTGCTTCCAGTGTCACTTGATAAACTCCAGGTGACGTATACGTAACAATTGGATTCTGCGTTGATGACGTTGCTGGAGTTCCACCTTGGAAGGTCCAAGTCCATCCATTCACTACGTTAAACGATAAGTCTGTAAATTGAATTGTTTGTCCTGCACAGATTGAAGTTCGATCTGCCTCAAAATCGGCTTTACATAGATAAAGATTACCATCTGCCCCTGTATTCAATAGATTGGATGCCGTTATCAAATTATCTCGGTTTGCGATATTTGAATTGATCGCGTTTCTCATTCTTGTAACCTGACCAGGAGTAAACATCTTGGAGCAGTATGAATAATCCATGTAATTCTCAACGTTTGCCCGCGGCCCACAGGTTGCTTCGTTTAAATTACAAGATGTAACACCAATAGTATTAGGAGTATCGCTAACGCCATCATCCGTTGAGCAAGAGGAAACATTCCCTGGATTATTGTTACCCCCCCATGGATGTTCTAGATTTAACCAATGACCTGTTTCGTGAGTCATTGTTCTTGAAGAATATAAGCCTGATGTACCTATTGACCCCACATAGTTGTGTAGGATCCAAATTCCATTGCCCATTCCTGAACCGATCCAATTCGAGGGTGTGTAAGTGTATCCTGCAGCACCGCCAATTTCAGCACAAACAAATACGTTCAGGTATTCATCTCCTGGCCATTCTCCTTGAAATACATCGTTTCCGTTCTTCACAGCATTCTTTTGGGCGTTCCCTGAACTTCCATCATACGTCAGTGCACTAACTGTTCGCGTAATACCATTAAAACATGTTCCGTTCGGAGCTTTCGTTGCTAATCTAAATTCTATCTCAACATCAGCAGGAAGTCCTAGAAAATCTGCTTGAACATTATTTGCATCTTGGTTTAGAAGACGATAGTCTCTATTCAAAATTTCAACGGCATCGAATATTTGCTCATTACTGATATTTTCAACACCATTATTATGCAGAATGTGAAACACAATCGGAATGTAATAAATCGTTCCTTTTGGAGTTTGAACTCCATTTTCTAATTCTTGCTGACGGATAATAGCATCCTGCGCGAATGAAGCTACTGCAGAAGGGTTCATCATAAGTTCTGCCTGTTTTTTGTGAGAATGGCAGTACTCAATTAATTCACCCTCTCTTGCATTCATTGGATCAAAGTCGGCCTTTTGAGCCATTACTAAGGAAAGGTTGAGGGCCACGAATCCCAGAGTAGAGAGTATAGTTTTATTCATGATATAACAGTTTTGTTCTTTAAAGAGACGCCGAAAGATACGCATAGGTTGAGATTTAAGCAAATTTTTTTGCTCACGAAAAGTAATTTTCAAGGCGATCTGTTTAAATATTTACTTACAATTCTCGCAGATCGCAGAAAACAACTCCTTCATATTGTTTAGAGAGTAATTGATCCAATAGTTTTGCGCAATAGCTCGGGGTAAATAATCTTTCTTCTATTTTAAGAGCAATAAAATTCTGGAGAGAGGAGAATGATTTCGGATTCGCGTCTCTTATTTCTTCTTGCATCGGTGTGTCAATTACACCCGGTGCGATTGCGTAAACCTTGGGGGTTCTTCCAAGTTCGAGTTCCTCTAAATAAAATGTCTCTGAGAGCATATTCAACGCGCTTTTCGAAGCACAATATGCAGCCCAAGAAGGTATAGCGCGAGAAGCTGCACCAGACGAAATATTAACCAGCGTAAAATTATCCTTACTTGAAAGATTATAACAACGTTTTGCCAATTGCATCGGCCCTATGGCATTCACTTGTAGAACATTCTCCAAATCCCAAGTGCCCATCTCTGATATTCTTCCTATTTCACCAATAATTCCCGCATTATTGATTAATGTTACCTCACCATGCACCCATGAAAGATCTAACTCGTTTATTGCTGTGGGTAATGATAAGTCAATTTGAAAAAAGGAATAATTTGGATGTTCTACAAAATTTTGGCGGCCCAAGCCTATCACTGTTTCTCCTTTGTCGAGGTAATGCTTTACAAGTGCCTTGCCTAATCCTCGAGAAACACCGGTGATAATGATCATTACAACGAATCGTTAATCTCTATAAACTTTTCTACACTTTTTGCTGTACCAAATACGACAAGAGTATCCTTCTCCTTAATAGCCATATCGCTTTTCGGAACTCCAATTATATGCTGCTCAGTGCAATCCTCTCCATTTTTTGTGACCCAGTATTCCCGCTTGATCGTAATTAATGTCATTTCGTACTTGTTCCTGAAACCAACCTCATCAATCGTTCTGCCAACGCACCCTTTTGGCGCTTTGATCTCGGCAATCTCATGATCATCTGGAAGCTGCAAAAATGAAATAATATTTGGGTTGATCAACTTCTCCCGTATCACGTAAGCTACCTCCTCCTCAGGTGTCAAAATCTCTGTGACACCTATCTTCTCAAGAATAAGTCTTTGGTGATCTCCACTTGCTCTGGCAATTACTCTCTTTACTCCCAAATCCATCAAATGGACACACGTGAGAACAGTGGCTTCAAAGTTCTCTCCGATCGCTACTACCGCAGCGTCGAGCTCATTGAGGTTTTGTGACTGTAGCGCCTTAACATCAGTCGCATCAAGCGTTACCGCAAATGCAACATCGTCCTTTATGCCCTCAATCTGATCCTCATCTGGATCGAAGGCAAATACCTGTGCCCCTTTCTCTGCCAAGCGTTTTGCAATTGTTTGGCCGTAACGCCCCACTCCAATTACCGCGAATTTATTGTAGCCTTTCATAACACTTTAATTATTTGAATGCTTGATTAAGATCATCAATAAGATCATCGGGATCTTCAACACCAACACTCAGGCGAATCAAAGAATCCAATATACCTGTTTTTTCTCTTTCCTCCCTCGGGATTGATGCATGAGTCATTGTCGCAGGGTGCCCAATCAGCGATTCAACACCCCCCAATGACTCTGCTAATGCAAATATTTTAACTCTACTCACAATCTCTTGAGCATCTTTCAATTTGTTTCCTACTAAACTAAAGGAGATCATTCCCCCAAACCCACGCATTTGTTTTAATGCAATATCATGATTGGGGTGTGACTCAAGGCCAGGCCAGTAAACCTTTTCAACTTTTGGATGATCAGCTAGAAACATTGCCACCTTTTCTCCGTTCTCACAATGACGTTGCATTCTCAAATGTAATGTTTTGATTCCTCTCAACGCTAAAAATGAATCCATAGGGGCTGTTATTGCACCTGATGAGTTTTGAATATGATAGATCTTGGACGCAATTTCTTCATTAGAAGTTACGAGTGCGCCCAAGATTATATCTGAATGTCCACCAAGATATTTGGTTACAGAGTGCATTACAATATCTGCTCCTAAATCTAGAGGATTTTGCAGATAGGGAGTTGCGAAAGTATTATCTACACACAAAAGGGTATCGGTTCTGGACGCTATATCTGAAATTTCAGCAATATCAATGATGTTCATCATTGGATTCGTTGGTGTTTCGACATAAATGAGTTTTGTTTTTTCTGAAACCTGAATTTCTAACTCAGTAGGATTGGTCATGTTCACAAAGTGAAAATGAATGCCATACTTTTCGAACACTGATTTGAATAAACGATAACTACCCCCATAGAGATCATTACTTGCAATGACTTCATCACCCGGTTCAAGTATTTTCAATACGCAATCAATTGCTGCCATTCCAGATGCGAAGCAAGCTCCATATTTACCGTTTTCAAGGGCCGCGATATTATTTTCAAGAGCTTCTCTTGTTGGATTTTTCGTTCTTGAATAAGCATACCCCTTATTCACCCCTATTGCTTCCTGAACGTATGTAGATGTCTGATAGATCGGCGTCATTATCGCTCCTGTAGCTTCATCTGCATGTAAACCTGCATGAATTGCTTTAGTTCCGAATTTCATTCTATCAATTACTATTTTGTCCAGACAAATGTAAGGAGGATATATCAAAAATTCTATTTGTTGAAATGTGCGCAGTCAAATCATTCTTAAAACATTCCATAATGATTATTTTTAAGCGTTGAATTCACTATTATACGATAAGATAAAACAACTCTTACAAGAAGAGGTCGCTTTTAATGCGAACGATAATCTTGTTGACATAACACGAGCAAACAATAAAACCCTGGACTTCTATGGGTCTTTTACTTACATGTCTCAAGAGGTCCCAAAAACCTTAATTCGCGAGATTCGGCTTGAGATCAAGGAAAATGGAATTAATCCTCTTTGTCTTTCAATGGGGGCTGCTCTTGTTCGTAAAAATGAGAAAGAATACAAAACGCCCATTTTACTCACGCCACTCAAGATCGAAGCGGATAAGGTCAGAAATGAAGTTCTTTTCCAAAAAGATGGTGAAACTTTTATCAACCCCTATCTGATTCGTGTCTTATCGAATGACTTTGATCTAGATACAACTGAACTTACGTACGACAATGTTCAATCTTGGTTACAAGAAAAAGGGTTTGAAATTGACGAGAAAATTCAGAAAATAGGTAGTTTTCACCATCATCGATACGCCATTGTTAAGGAGTTGGAAGAACTTCTGACGAGTGACTCCTTGTCAGAGCCCCTTTTATCTCTTTTCGGAGAGTTCGAGGCAGAATCAAAATTATGGAAATTACCTGTAAACGATCTGTTACCAGCAGACACAGATCATTTAAAAGTATTTGCTAGTCTTGGTAAAACGAGTACTGTTGTTCAGGGACCACCAGGTACGGGGAAAACTCAGGTGCTTGTGAACATCATTGGTAAAGCTCTATTCTCAAATAAGAAAATGACTGTTGTTAGCGAGAAACATGTCGCACTACAGGTGGTGCAAAAGAAATTACATGAGATAGGATTGGATAAATTGTCATACATAGCCGCAAGTGAACACAACAACTCGAGCTTTATTCGATCACTTGAGAAATCATGGAAATTTTTCGAGGAACATGAGTTCAAGCAACCCATTGAGCTTGGTTTATCAACTCAACATGAACAAAGACTACAATTGATTCTTGATACTGTTAATAAACCGGGCCTAGCAACTGGAATTTCATATCTCGATTTTCTAGATCGGTTCCAACCTGTGCGCAATTCAGATTTTATCTATCAAAGTAAACTCCCATCAATGAGGGAGTTTTTGGACCAAGAGGATCTTGTAAATGATATCTACAAAAATGAACTCAATTTCTCCATCGGATTTTTTAAAGCTTACTCTTTAAACCAGAATATTCTTGGGATTCTTGATCAGAAAATAGAGTGTTGGATAAATGAGATAAAATTACTCAACAATCATTTTCATATCCAAAAATGGAGTGATTTGGATATCGCTATGAAACAAGCAGCAGACATTCAAATTTTTGAAAATGAACTCGTCAAACAACACGCTGAAATATTGACTCCTGGAACAGGAAAAAGAAAAAAATTTGAGCGCATTTTCAAGAAATGGAATTCCCATCCTTTGAGAGATACAAATATGACCATCTCCTCTCATTGGAAAATCAGACCTGATTCACTTGAGCTTTTAAATCTAGGAGAAAAGTTAAAAAGCAGTTTTTTCAAAAGATTGACGGCAAGAAACCGTTGGCGACAGTTGTCTCATTTGCCCTTTCATATGGCAAAAATTGCTGTTGACGAGGAAATCCAAATTCAACAAAATGAGGGATCATTATCCAAAATATTGAATGATTTTTGCGAATTAGGAATAGATGATCCATCAGCTAATGTTTCTCAATTAAAAAGTTTAACCGGCTATTTATCCAAAGATAAATGGGAGGTATTTCATTCTATTACGGATAAAGAAAAATATGATTTACATGCCTTTCATAAGCAGCTCCGTTCAATTCATGATGAAATAAATAGTCACTTCCGAATGGATGCTGAGGATAACTTAATACAGGTCTTAACGAAAATAAAAAAAGACCTAGGAGAGATCCTTTCTATTTCTAGCTTAAATTTTATCTCTGACGACAGTTTAGCTCTTATTAGGCAATGTGATTCCTGGAACAATTATCAGGCAGTTGTGCTTCATTCACACAGAGTAAACATAGAGAAAACCTATCCGACACTAAAAGACTTTGATCCTTCTAAATTGGACAAGCTAATAGAGGAACTACTTTCCATACAGACGATGGAAAGTAAACAATTCGTTCAACATATCCTTTTCAATTTTAGCTCGAAATTCCATGAATTTCAACATTTGCTTTCCACTCCAGCTCGCAAACTTACAGAGCCGGAAAAAAAGCTGAAACAAAAACTTAAAAAAGGGAAATCTATTTTGGTCAAGGAGTTTGGCAAATCAAGGAGACACCTTTCATTACGAGAATTATTCTCTACAGAAGCTCGTCTATGGATTCAGCTTCTAAAGCCTGTTTGGCTTAGCAACCCGTCTTACCTCGCCAAGAGTCTCCCTCTAGAAAAAAATATTTTTGACTTATCTGTATTTGATGAATCAACTCAAATCCCTCTCCAAAATGCTTTGGGAACTCTGCAGCGAAGTGAAAGAACACTGATAGCAGGAGACGAGCATCAGATGGGCCCATCGAATTATTTTAATTCCTCAGGATCCGAAACAGAGGACCTTTTGAATCAGGCAATGTATCATTTAAACAGTGTTTCATTGAAACACCATTACAGAAGTAAATATCCCGATCTAATCAGGTTTTCAAATAAGTATTTTTACAATAATGAACTTCTTGTTTATCCAAGTCCACAACAACCAGAAAAAGTGATCGATTTTCGATTTATAGAGGGGGGCATTTTCCATGAACGAAAGAACATTAAAGAGGCAAAAGCCTCAGCTAAACTTATTGTCGAAGCGTTGCGAAAGAATGTTCAGACTGGCATTGTAGCTTTCTCAGAAGAGCAGTTGGGATTGATTAAAGATTGCCTAGATCCTGAAACGATTTTAATGCTCACAAAAAAAATAGAGAATGACGGGTGGTTTTTTAAGGCGCTAGAAAATTTACAGGGTGATGAATGTGACCATTTGATTATCAGTTTTGGGTATGGTCGAAACTCGGAAGGTGAATTTCATCATAGGTTCGGTCCTATGAACCAACTTTCAGGCAGAAATAGGTTAAATGTTTTGATGACAAGATCCAAGGAGAAAATGACTTTAATCAGTTCGATAAAATCAAAAGATTTTAAAATTTCTGATAATGAGTCTGTAAATCTCTTAAAAGAGTGGGTAAGGTATTTTGAAAACCCACCAACGCTGAAATCAAATATTTTCCCCTATAATATAGAAAGCGAAGTAAAAAATCGTCAATTACTACTCAGGGCTGTATTATCTAAGGTGGACAATATTCGGGAGTTGGCTACCTTGTTTAAGGTGCTGAAATCGAGAGGTTGGAATTTGTTTTTTGATTAGTCGTTCACAAAATTTTCAAAGACAAGAATTACATATTCGCTCCACAGGGATATATTTTCATCCTTTTCACAAAACGCTTCATTGACCAATTTTATTGACGAAATTAGTTGGAATATTTTATTCTACTCTACATGAAAAATCTACTGCTGTCTCAATTTATGTTTCTATTTGGTTGGCTTACCGCACAAACGGCCCTTCCCACAGCCACCTTAGAATTAACTTTAACAACCTCAGGGGGGACTTCGAACAGATCTGGAATCTCATACAATCCAAATCAACAGCTTTATTACTCAGTGAATGCAGGTAATTCTAGTTATCCAATCGAAACATTTGATGGAAATGGTAATCTTGTTGCCTCAACGAGTCAAGGATTTGATTATCGCGGAGCATGGTGGAATCCTAATACAAATCAACTTGAGGGTAATGGATATAGCAGTTTAGGTATATGGACACAAAACCTTGACGCAAACTTCTTTGCTATAGGTAGTGGCACTAATACTGTCCCTTCGACAAGTGGTCCAGATGCTCAATCGTGCGGAGATTATGATCCTATTGATGATGAAATTCTTTATTACAATGCTGGAATAATATACAGACATGCGCGTAGCACTAACACGGTGGTTTCGTCTGTTTCCGTAACGGGGCTACCAGTTGCTACCAATAACCTAAATTGGAACACCATTGCTTATACTGGGATTCCGGGGGCAGAGGCCGGCTTATACGATTATGTTAACAAGGCCTTTTACTTTGTAAATAAAACTACTGGTGCCTTTGTTGCAACCTGTCAACTTCCTGGTACAGCACCAGCCGCAGATTACCTCAAAATGGGATTTGAGAACGAGTACCTTTGGTTATACAATGGTGTCAACCAATGGCAAGGATATAAAGTTCTCGAACAATGTTCTGCATCTGCTTCAGTAATCACGGAATCAGTATGTTCATCATTTAGCTCTCCAGCTGGTAATATTTATACTTCAACTGGGACCTATTACGATACTATTCCCAATTCAGAAGGGTGTGATAGCATAATTACAATTAATCTTTCGGTGAACAACACCACCGCACTTATCCAGGAAACCTCTTGTGATGCATTCTCCTCTCCGGCCGGAAATACTTACACATCCAGTGGAGTATATTACGATACTATTCCTAATGTTGTGGGGTGTGATAGTATCATTGAAATTGACCTAATCATAATCCCAAACAACCTTGACAATACTGTCACTGTTACGGGTTCACAACTATGGGCAAATCAACTTGTTGCTGGTTATCAATGGATTGATTGTGACAACGATAATCAACCTTTGATCGGTGAGGTTAATCAGTTTTTAGATCCGATAAATTCTGGAAATTACGCTGTAGAAATTACCGCTGATGGGTGTTCGGTCACATCTGATTGTTTCTTCATGGATCTTACCTCTTTGGATGAAAACAATAACATGTCTGTTAAACTCTATCCGAACCCCGTTAAAAACTATCTCTACATTGAACATAATTTGAATGAAATAAATTATAAAGTGTTTGATGCAAGCGGG
>JALRKF010000112.1 GCA_023254905.1 Crocinitomicaceae bacterium
TCCCCCCGCTCAATTGAGCCAGCTTATATCAATAGGTAGAATTTTACGGTCAGTCCAAAAACTGACAGTAAAAACTGACAGTATTGACAGTAAATCGTACCTTTTCGTTGATGATTAACCCACAGTTGGTTTTTAAAAAGTTCTCTGAATATTTGAAGATTTTAAGGTCAGTTACCGCGGAGTGGTCACCGTCACGCCGTGTGATGTGGGGCTTTAGACCCAGCTGGTAGGGACTTTGAGTATTGCAACCAAAAAAGCCCTGATGCTGTGCATCAAGGCTTTTCCTTGTAGACATTCTGAAGAAAAGGTTGACGTGAAATGCTATACTTCAGTATAATTAGTTAATGTATCTTCATAAAAAATCCACAAGAAGATCCTCCTATCAGTTTTATAATAATCGGTACTATGTGATTTTCATAAAAACAAGGATAATGAAAGAAAACATAAATATCGCTGTCTTAATTGACGGTGATAACATTCCATCTGCGAATGTCAAGGAGATGATGGAAGAGATTGCAAAATATGGTAACCCAACATTGAAAAGAATCTATGGAGATTGGACTAAACCTGGATTGAATAAATGGAAAAATCTTCTATTGGAAAACGCCATAACACCTATACAGCAATATGCGTATACAACAGGTAAAAACGCTACCGATTCTGCAATGATCATTGATGCAATGGATATACTCTACAGTGATAAGGTGGATGGCTTTTGTCTGGTATCTAGTGATAGCGATTTCACTAAACTGGCTACAAGACTAAGAGAGGCAGGGATGCTGGTAATAGGGATTGGAGAGAAGAAAACGCCCAATCCATTCATCATTGCATGTGATAAGTTTATTTACATTGAAATTCTCAGAAAACAATCTGAAGATAAGGCAGATCCAAAAGAGTCAAATAAATCTTCATTTGACAAAATCACCAATAAAGAGATCAATGTAATTGTCTCCTCAATAAATGATTTATCCGACGAGGAAGGTTGGGCGTTTCTCGGAGATGTTGGAAGTTTGATTCAGAAAAAACGTCCCAATTTTGACTCCAGGAACTACGGGTTTGAAAAGCTTACCCCTCTTATTAAGTCTATTGGCAACTTCGAAATTGAACAACGCGAAAATTCGAAAAGCAAACACAAACTAATTTTTGTAAAGAATAAAGAAAAGCGCAATTCAAAGTCTAGAAATTAATCGTCATCATCTATTCTATTTAGTACGAAAAAGCCCCGATGCTGTGTGTCGATCTTTCCCCCTTGACATTCTGGAGAAAAGGTCGAAAATCAACTCGAAAATTAAAGCTTGATTTTTGAATCCATTAAGGATTATGAATATTACAAAACACTACTACACATCTACTTTAACTATTCTATACCTACTTGTGGGGTGTACTAAAGTAAATGATGATTGCCATGTCAATTATTATCCCAATGCTCCTATCATCGAATGGGAGACAGGAGTGTCCGGATCAGAAGAAGAGTCGCATGGACATTTCATCTTAACATGCTCGGATGGAGGATACCTTCAAGTCGGTGAGACCGGAGTTTTTCCTAGTACAGCAAAAATTCTCGTAGTAAAAACGGACAACTTAGGTCAATTAGTTTGGAAGAAAGAATTAGGAAGCAGCGGTAATAATTTAGGTAATTCAGCTATTGAGACTCCTAATGGATATATTATTTGCGGAGCAATTGATGGGAACAGTGCATTAATCAAGCTAGATAAATCCAATGGTAATCAAAAGTTTATTAAGACCATTGACAACGGAGGCTCGAACGCTTTCGAGAACCTAATCAAGTCACGAAATGGATTCGTTTGTGTAGGCTATAATAATGCTGAGGATAAAACAAATACGTTTTTTACTGACGGGAGTGGGTATATAACTTTTCTAGATTCAAGCGGAACTAAGACGCTTGGAATTGGTCTTGATGACTATTTAGCCCAAGCATATCGAATAGTCGAGTATAATAGTGACTACTACATATCTGGACTTACCGAAAATGCTAATGACTTTGGGTTAATAAAGCTGGATAGTCTAGGAAACATTCTCTGGCATCGAACCTATGGTGGAATTGCTTCCGATCATTGTTATGGAATGGCTGTAGGAGAAGATGAGTCAATATTTTTAACTGGGCATACTTTATCAAATACAGAAAACTGGGACACCTACACGATCAAAATAGATTTCTCCGGAAATATGATATGGGAGCGCGTACTAGGAAACCCTCGAGGATTCAATCCGAAATTCATACATGATGAAGCCTGGGATATCAAAAGCTTGCCAGATAGTGGTTGCATTGTGGTTGCTGGAACAGGAGATGAGTACGGAAGATATAGACGGCGTTGCGGAAATGATGGAGATAATTCAAACACATGGCACATTTATCTTATTAAGTATGATCTTGATGGCAATATTGTCTGGCAGAAAACGTATGGCGGAGGACAAAATATTGATTGGGCTGGCGAAGCAATTGATCTTACCCCTGACGGAGGAGCCATTATCGCTTTAGATAATGGTGAATTCGGATTTGTAAAAATAGCACCATTCTGATTCCTGCGTAAAACATGGGGCTTTTCGGGCTCACTACTTTTGTATTGGATCTAGCGACCCAGTTTTAGCCATTATTGACAATTATTGCGATGCTATAAACGAAGAAACCCTCTGAAGTTTCCTTCAAAGGGTTTCGTAGTAGACATTCTGGAAAAAAGGTCGAAGCATAAATAACCCTAATGAAAATTATCCTAAGCACTTTGTCTTACTGGTTTTGCCCAACCTGAAAGGCCTGGGCCTGATCAAGAACCACCAAAAAGTGCTTCCCGATAGTATTGGTGAGCTAAGGGGTTTGGAAATCCTGGAGCTGTGGAGTTACGGCCTTTCAGCCCTGCCGGATAGCATTGCCAATTTG
The DNA here is from genome assembly GCA_023254905.1 of Crocinitomicaceae bacterium. Lineage (GTDB taxonomy): Bacteria > Bacteroidota > Bacteroidia > Flavobacteriales_D > Crocinitomicaceae > UBA4466. The sequence continues at coordinate 2,897 of JALRKF010000112.1, forward strand.
AAGAACC
>JALRKF010000153.1 GCA_023254905.1 Crocinitomicaceae bacterium
CATAGGCTCTCCTCTGTCATGTGATGAATCAAATTTTTCTCCTGATGCTCTGAACTTTCCCGTATAGTGAACAGTCATTTTCGAGCCCTGTTGTCCTTTTTCGATTTGACCCTCATTGTCAATAATATAAACCAAGCCTGATTTAGTTTGCATTGCTTCAGGAGCAATCTTTTTCACTTCGTTGAAGATGAATTCGCTGTACCCCTCTCTCGTTTTGAGATTAGCGTACTCTGTTGATAAACTATCCAACATATTTTGGATTCTTTTCTCATTCGGGTTTGCATTTAAACCGTTTTCGAGGATACCCAATTGCAACAAGGGATTCCCTTCTTTTCCAGCGGCTATTGCTCTTTCAAGTGTACTTACGATAATCTTTTCCTGCCCGGCATTGACTCCATCATTAAATGCTGAAGTTGCATTGAACTTCTTTGCAGCCTTACCCTTACGAATTATTTTCACATGATACATAGTATCACCCTGAGCAATAGAGTCAACTATATTCTGTCCCATCAAAACATGTCCAAAAACTGTGTGTAGACCATCCAGCCAAGGCGTTTCTTTGTGTGTAATAAAGAACTGACTACCATTAGTTTTACCACCATTGCTAAAAGGTGCTTTAGAGTTTCTTGGGTCTGAGTTTGCCATTGACAGTATACCGGCACCTGCATGAGTCAAATCTTCACGTGTTTCGTCGAAGAACTTGTATCCAGGATTTCCACCACCTGTTCCAAGTGGATCTCCTCCTTGGATCATGAAATCAGGGATTACACGGTGAAATTTCAAACCGTCATAAAATGGCTTCTCAAATGTAATGGTGTCATAAACAGTAAATTTTTTGTCTTCTGCTAGTCCTACAAAGTTGGCAACAGTCATCGGAGTTTTTTCAAATTCAAGCTGACAAAGGATTGTTCCTTTACTTGTTTCGAAAACGGCATACATTCCATTTTCAAGTTTTCCTTTTTTAATCTTCGTTTGTTCTACCTGACCATGAACAATCATTCCATATGTCAGAATTACTGAGAGAATTGTGAGTATGTTCTTCATTTTTCCTGTTTTCTATTTTTAATCAAATATCTTGCCTAATTTCTAGGATCTTCTCCCCAGTACATCTTATTTCGAATGGTGTCTAGAAAGTTATTATCCTCAAATTTGATCACATTGATCATAAAATCTGCTTTCTGCACCACAATCTCTTCACCTTGCCTTACAGATACTGATTTTCCATCAACACTCATTAAGCAGGTTCTGTGTCTTCCCTCCACCTTGAGTTTTATCGGCATATGGTCTGGCACAACCATGGGTCGAACGTTAAGATTATGCGGTGCAATAGGTGTCAAAATATGTACCTGACATCCCGGAGTTATAATTGGTCCACCACACGACAAACTATATGCAGTTGATCCAGTAGGTGTTGCAACTATTAATCCATCAGCCCAATATGAGTTCAGGTATTTATTATCTAATTCCGCGTGAACAGTAATCATTGATGCAGTATCTTTCTTTTGAAGAGCAAGATCGTTTACCGCTATATTTTCGTCGCCGAGCACATTATCCTCCGTCTCAATGCGAATTAGAGAGCGTTTTTGATGGACATATTTTTTATGGAAAACAAGATTCATGGCTTCTTCGATCTTGTCTCTTGAGATGTTAGAAAGAAAACCTAATCGTCCAGTATTGATACCAATTACAGGTACATTAGAATCTCGCACAAATTGTACATTCTGTATAAAAGTTCCATCGCCACCAATACTCACACTCAGATCTATACCTGTTTTAAAATCATTATGATTCACGAAATGTTCGAGATTTTCTGTAATTCCGGCCTTTTGAGTAAGTTGTTCTTTTAGTCTCTTTTCGAGAATAGGGTTCCATCCGAAATCCTTTAAAATTCCAAGGAATTCATTATATAATTCAATGGTTTGTTTGGTTACCTTCTTTCCGTAAATCGCTACATTCATCGCTTAAAAATTCAAATAGTTCATCAGCGCTTCGTATCTGAACTTCAAATCCTCTTCTAATGAGCTTTTTTGGAATGAAGCTTTTATATGGTAATCATAGCGTTGGAAAGTTCGAATTACACGATCTAATTCTATTTGGTTGACCTTAATGGTTACTTCAATATTCATAGAATCCGGTGAACTCATTATATATGAGCTAAGAATTTTCGCATCATTACTCTCGACAATCTGTGCAATTTGTGAAAGCGAGTAATCATTTTTAGCCATTTCCAAGACTATAATTCCACCATTCTCTTTTATACTGCCCGTATTTGCAATTAATGTCAAGAGATGATGCACACTTGTACATCCAATGTATTTTTCTGAGTTGCTTAGAATAGGAATCAAGCTAAGTTTAAACTCAGCGATTTTAGAAAGTACTTGATAAATGTGATCTGTCTCGACCGCATATGGTCTAGGTAGATGTTGGAAAAGCACATCGAGTGTTTTATCCAATTCCATTTTATCCAATAGATCTGTTTCAGAAATTACTCCAACAAAGTTTCCATTCTTTAATACTGGAAGATGAGAAACTTTAAATTCCTCCATCCAGTTTAAGGCCTTTTGGGCACTATCATTGTGAGTTAGCGGAGGGATTTCTCCTGCGATAAGTTCTATTGCTCTCATTACGGGTACTAAAGTAGTACATTCATTGCTAAGTTCTTACTTTTGTATTCAGAAATACAGGGATATGACTAAGTTAAGTGTGAATGTAAACAAGATAGCAACTCTAAGAAATGCAAGGGGCTCCAATACGCCGAATGTTGTTAAGGTTGCATTGGACTGTGAGCGATTTGGTGCAGATGGAATTACTGTTCACCCTCGACCGGATGAGCGCCATATTACGCACAAAGATGTTTATGATTTGGCAAAGGTTCTTTCTACTGAATTTAACATTGAAGGTTATCCGGATCAGCGCTACTTGAAAATCATCAAGGAGTTGCGCCCGTCACAGGCAACATTGGTACCTGATCCACCTCATGTACTTACTTCGAATGCAGGATGGCAAACGAAAGAAAATCTAGAGTTACTTACAAACCTTGCAATTCAATTTAAGGAGTTGGGTGTAAGGTCTTCAATATTTGTTGACACCAACTTGGAGAACATCGAATATGCTGCAAAATCGGGGGTAGATCGAATAGAATTGTATACTGGACCTTTTGCTGAAGCCCCTCAAGTTAAAATTGCAGAATATGTTTACGCAGCTCAGTATGCAGAGGGGTTAGGACTGGAAGTCAATGCTGGACATGATTTAAGTCTAGAGAATTTAAAATTATTTAACGAGCAGATTCCATTCTTAGCTGAAGTTTCGATTGGACATGCCTTGATCTCAGATGCACTTTATTATGGTCTAGAGAATACTATTCAGATGTATAAAAGATTGATGCTCTAATCTCTTCCGAGCATTCTGTTGAATGTTAGACGGTAGCCTAACAATTCTTTCTCTTCAGATAGCAGTGCCATCAGAGATTCATGATCCTGATCTTTTTGTTTGGCTTCAAAGATTTGACTCAATCGATGTTCTATTTTGGCTAGCTTAAAGTTTATTACAGCTTTCGTTACGGCATCGTATAGTTTATCTTTTTCTGTATTTGTATGGATCCCATATTTGTCCCTCCAGTTTTTGCTGATCTCATGAGTATCTAAATCAATGCTGCTTACAAATTTTACCACTTCTTGGTCCTCTAGTTTTAAGAAATGAGAAGGCAGCAGGAACGAATTATCTCCCAGGGCTTCAGCGATAGTATTATGGATTCTTGCGTAAATTGGATTAATGAATGTATGTTCGTCCTCCAAAAGGTTATGAATAATGTATTCGGCAGCAGATATATCCTTTTGCTCTTCATTGCTGACAGCTATATGTTTGGGAGGTGTTACCTCCATTTTACCATATAGAATTAATATTCGTATTAGATCTCTCTCAACATCTTCGAGGCGCTGATTTAATTCTTTTGATTCTTTCTCAATTGGTTTAACATCCTCTCTTTTTATCGGAATATCATAAAACTCCTTTGTGTTGAATTTCTTAGAGAGTAATCCCTTACGCAATCGGATTAGTTCTGAATTGAGTATTTGTTCGTTAATACTGAATTGCTTAGAAATACTTTGAATGTAAACGTTTCTTGTAATCGAATCAGGAATAAGTGAAACGGAATGCACGATATCCTTTATTAATTCTGAGCGTTTTAAGGGATCTTCGTTACCGTCCTCGAGAAGAATCCCTGCTTTGAATGAGATAAAATCCTGCGTCTGCTCATTAATATATTTCTCAAGCTCAGATGAGCTTACGGCTTTGGAAAATGAGTCTGGATCCTCTCCTTCAGGGAACAAAACTACCTGTACATTTAATCCTTCTTGCAAGATTAGATCAATTCCTCGAAAAGAGGCCTTGATACCTGCTGCATCCCCATCGTATAGAATTGTTATGTTCTTTGTGTATCTCTTAACTAGACGAATCTGCTCTTTTGTAAGTGAAGTCCCCGAAGAGGAAACCACATTCTGGATTCCAGCTTGATACATACTTATCACATCTGTGTATCCTTCACAGAGAAAACAGCGATCGTATTTGATAATGTCACCCTTTGAATAGTATAGCCCGTAAAGAATTTCACTTTTATTGTATATAAGTGATTCTGGTGAATTGAAATACTTCGCTACTTTTTTATCTGTAAATAATGTTCTTCCTCCAAAACCGAGAACCCTTCCTGATATGCTGTGAATTGGAAACATCACACGCCCACGAAAGAAATCAAAACTACGTTCATCCTTTGTTTTCGTGAGTCCAACTTTTTCAAGATATTCCTTCTTATATGCCTTCTCTTGAGCTAAAGCGGTGAAGTCATCACCTTTATTGATAGAGTAACCTAACTGAAATTTCTCAATGATCTCAGGTCTGAATCCTCGTTCAAGAAAATATGATAGTCCGATTTTTTTGCCTTCATCTGTGTTGTGCAGATTGTTTACGAAGTGCTTATTTGCAAAGTCATTTATAATGAATAGACTCTCCTTCTCTGAGATAGCTTCCAATTCTTCTTTTGTAGCCGGGCGATCTTCAGGAATAGGTATGTTGTATTTGTCAGCAAGCCAGCGCAAAGCCTCAGGATAACTATAGTGCTCTTTCTCCATCAAGAAAGTAACTACTGTACCACCTTTTCCAGTTGAGAAGCATTTAAAAATCTGTTTTGCAGGTGAAACGACAAATGAAGGAGTTTTTTCATCAGTGAATGGACTAAGCCCCTTTAAGTTTGAACCTGACCTCTTCAATTGCACGAATTCACCAATGACCTCTTCGACACGCGCAGTTTGCATGATCTCATCAATTATATGTGGCGGGATTCGTGACATTATTTATCGTCAATTTGTCCGTAGTCCTCTTCATATTTTATGGTTCCATCTTCATTGCGAAAAATCCATTTCCCAATCTTTTTACCATGATCATACTCTCCAACATAATGAATGGATCCTTTCGGATGTCTAACAATGGAAATACCATGAAGTGTGTCGTGAAGATATTCAGATGAATTTAGTTCTTTTCCAGTCAATGAAAAGTGCACCCAGCGTCCCATCCTTTTGCCGTTCTCATCGATCTGTCCTTTGAATTTTATATTTGTGCCATCAGGATAGTACTCTATGTATTTTTTATCATTTAACTTAACGAGGCTCTTATTATCGACTGATTTCTTGGTGGTCATCTCGGCGTCAT
>JALRKF010000160.1 GCA_023254905.1 Crocinitomicaceae bacterium
GCTTCTGCATTAGCACTAATCGCTCCAACAGTTGCTCCAGACAACATAGACTTTACAACATCGCCACCAAGTGCGGCTGCTTGCAACCCACTTAATCCAGAGCTAAGAACAGCGTTTCCAACCGTTCTTGCCGCTACTTCATTAAGTTCATCGAGCGTAGTTTCTTTACCTAGTTCAAGATTCATTATAGCTAAAGAACCATTTGGAGTAGGCACACGTACAGCATTTGCAGTAAGTTTATCCTTAAGATCTGGAATAACTTTAGTTACCGCATTACCAGCACCGGTTGACGTAATAACCATATTGATTGCAGCTGACCGCCCTCTTCTAGGCTTTTTATGCATGTTATCCAGAAGATTTTGATCATTCGTATAAGCATGAACAGTTTCAATATGGCCCTTTTTAACACCGAAGCTGTCATTAATTACTTTAAGTACTGGGGAAATAGCATTTGTTGTACAAGATGCTGCGGAGTAGATGTTTTCATTTTCTAGGTCAAGCTCCGTTTGATTTATTCCGTAAACAATATTTGGGATTTCTTTTCCAGGTGCTGTCAATAGTACTCTGGTTGCACCATTTGCTTGGATATGTCTAGAAAGCGCCTCCCTATTTGTAAAAGCACCAGTATTATCAATGATCAATGCGTTGTTGATTCCGTATTGAGTATAATCAACATCCTCTGGATTTTTAGCACAAATCATTTTTACGATTTGACCATTGATAATCAATGCTTCACGCTCAACATCGATAGATACTGTACCATCAAATGCTCCATGAACTGAATCGTTTTTAAGTAATGCTGCTCTTTTTACCATGTCCGCCTCAGAATTACTCCTTGTTACGATAGCTCGAAGACGAAGCTGTTGACCTTTACCTGCTTGCTTTATTAATTCTCTTGCAGCAAGACGCCCAATTCGACCAAAGCCATAGAGAACAACATCTCTGGGTTCAAATGGTATAGCATTATCTTTTTCAAAACCCTTTAATTTATTATCTAAGAATTCTTGCGCTGTAGAATAGCTATCTCTCTGTGAAATCCACTCACTAGCTAACCTACCAATATCCAGTTTTGCTGGTGCAAGCCTCATTTCTTTTATCAATTCAGCGAGCTCAACGCTAGAAAAGATATCCACAGGTTCCGATACGACGATTTTCGAATATACGTGTAACTTGAGAACTTGGGCTATGGTTACATCTGTGAGGTGGTTCCTGAAAAAGACGAGCTCTATTCCTTGATCATATAAAAGTTCACCTACAATTGAGGAGAGTTTAACTGCTGCTCTTTCTTGCTGTACGTGAGATTTAAGTTCATTTTCGTAATCTAAGGCTGTTTCCATTGTAAAGTTTAAGGTGTTGATAAATAGTTAGTTATATAAAGTAAAAAAAGCTGCTCACTTTCGTGGGCAGCTTTTTGTTTTATCCTAGATAAGCTTTCAATAATTTATTTCTCGATGTGTGTCGAAGTCTTCGAATCGCTTTTTCTTTTATTTGACGGACTCTTTCCCTTGTTAGGTTGAATTTCGCGCCAATCTCTTCTAGTGTCAATCCATGATTCATTCCGATTCCAAAGAACAAGCGAATAATCTCACGTTCTTTATCTGTTAATGTACTCAACGACCTTTCGATCTCTTTTTGAAGAGATTCAGACATTAAGGCATGGTCCGCCTTTGGAGAATCTGTATTTGCCATTACATCCATAAGAGTTCCTCCATCCTCAGATGTAGATAGTGGAGCATCCATAGATACATGACGACCAGATACATTCAGACTTTCTTTGATTTTATCTTCTGGTACCTCGAGAGCCTCCGCTAATTCTTCGGCTGAAGGCGGTCTCTCAAATTCCTGTTCCAGACGAGAAAAAGCTTTGTTTATTTTGTTCAAAGAACCAACTTGGTTTAACGGTAAGCGAACAATACGCGCTTGCTCAGCAAGAGCCTGAAGAATCGATTGGCGAATCCACCAAACTGCGTAAGAGATAAACTTAAATCCTCGCGTCTCGTCAAACTTTTGAGCTGCTTTAATAAGTCCAAGATTACCCTCGTTAATTAAGTCAGGTAGTGTAAGGCCTTGATTTTGATATTGCTTTGCTACCGATACAACAAACCTTAAGTTAGCACGAGTTAATTTCTCCAAAGCCAATTGGTCTCCCTGCTTGATCTTTTGCGCCAATTCTACTTCTTCCTCAGCTGTGATTAATTCTTCCTTACCAATGTCTTGAAGGTACTTGTCTAACGACTGACTCTCCCTATTGGTAATGGATTTTGTGATTTTTAATTGTCTCATACTATGCTAATGATCTTGCTTTAAAAGTACCTAATTAAAGGGGGTACAAAGATACGACTAAATGAATTTAGTATCCAAAAATTTCTTTACAATTTTTTCTATTGTAAAATAATCAGAACCTTGATATTCAGTCTACAAACCAAAGCCAATGTAGTCCTTTCTGCCACTCTCAGTCATGATCTCTAAAAGAACTCCTTTATTTGATTCATCGTTTAACTTATTTGTTAGCTGCTCTACCGTATTAATTGGGTCGTTATTCAACTTTGTGATAATCATACCTTCTTTCAGTCCAAGCGATTTTAGCTTTCCAGCATTTAGAGATTTTATTTTTACTCCGTAATCAATATTCAACTCCTTTTTTTCCTTACTGGAAAGATTTTCAAATGTAGCTCCTAGCGAAGAATTTTTTCTTACTTCCTCTTTAGAAATTAAGGTTGTTTCCCCATCCTTATTTCTTAATACAACATCTTTTAATTCTTCTTCGCCTTTGTTGTTTCGAAGAGTCAATATAACCTTGTCTCCAGGTCTCCTACGACCAATCTCCTCCTGTAACTCTGCAACTGTATTTACATTTTTGCTACCAACTTTTAAAATAACATTGCCAGTTTTTACGCCGGCTTTATCAGCCGAACCATCAGAAATAACTTCTGCGATATAAACTCCTTTGGTATCTGGAAGTTCTTTTTCCTCTTTCAACTCCTGAGTGACATCCGAAATCTTCACTCCAAGATAACCTCGTTGTACTACTCCATAATCCATGAGATCACTCATTACTTTTTGAACGAGATTAACAGGTACAGCAAATGAATATCCTGCATAGCTTCCAGTCTGTGAGGCAATTGCTGTGTTAATTCCAACAAGTTCACCCCCTGTATTTACAAGAGCACCTCCACTATTACCAGGATTTACAGCGGCATCTGTTTGTATAAATGACTCAATAGGAACTATATCATTTCTGCCTCTTTCAGAGAGAAGATTAATATTTCTTGCTTTCGCTGAGACTATTCCTGCAGTAACCGTTGATGTCAAATTAAAAGGATTACCTACAGCAAGAACCCACTCACCAACTTGAAGTTGATCACTATTTCCAAGTGGGATTGCAGTTAAGCCGGTTTCTTCTATCTTGAGTACTGCTAAATCTGTTGATGGGTCAGTACCAATAATCTTTGCTTTGTATTTTCGATTATCATTCAAGGTTACTTCTATTTCTTTCGCATTTTCGATAACGTGATTGTTTGTCACAATGAAACCATCATCCGAGACGATAACCCCGGAACCTGATCCGGATCCATATTGCTTAAATTCACGCCCTCCAGCTCCAGGACCATAGAAGAACTCATAAAATGGATCTCGTTGAAACGATGTTGTTACAACTTGAGTTGTAACGTGAACAACAGAATTTAAACTGTTCTCCGAAGCAGCTACGAAACTTTGAGACTGAATGGGTAAAGATATCGGATTAATTCCGACTGGCATTGTCAGTAAATTATCCGAGCTATTAAAACTAACAGATTTGTTCGTTTGAATTTCATTACGAGAGATAACAACCATAAAGATTATTACTGGTAATAATCCTCCCAAAAATCCGAGTCCTAATGATTTTAAATTATTCTTCATTTGTTCACAATTTTACGATTATCAATATTAACGCCAAGAAATCAAAATGTTGCAACCTTGTCCTGTTAAAGATTGTTAAGAACAAAGACAATTATCAAGTTGTAATCTTCTAACTTTGTCATATTGCAATAGATATGAAATTAGAGTTCTCTAAATATCAAGCGACCGGTAATGATTTCATTATGATCAATAACATAGATGGAAATTATGACGGTTTCAATATTGATTCGATTCCGATTTTATGTGATCGGAAATTTGGAATTGGGGCGGATGGTCTCATTCTTCTCCGAGAAGATAAAAATGCTGATTTCTATGTAGATTATTACAACGCAGATGGTACGCAAAGCTTTTGTGGGAATGGGGCAAGATGTTCTGTTGCATTCGCAAAACAAAATGGTATTATTAAAAACAAAACGAAATTTAAAGCAATCGATGGACTACATTCAGCCGATTTTATTGATGAAAATATAAAAATCGAAATGGTAGTTTCTGATTTAATTCAAAAATGTGGAGAGGATTACATTCTTAACACAGGTTCCCCACATTATTGCAGATTTGATCAGGATGAAGTTGACATTGTTTCTGTTGGAAGAAAGATTAGGTTTTCCGATAAGTACAAGAACGAAGGAATCAATGTAAATATTATTCGAATGGTAGATGGAGGACTGTCAGTTCAGACTTATGAAAGAGGTGTAGAGGATGAGACACTATCGTGCGGAACAGGCGTAACTGCTTGTGCACTAATTGCAATTGAACTGGAAGAATTTGCCTCGCCTATAAAAGTTCAAACAAAAGGTGGCACATTGTACGTTGAGGCTATGGTGGAGAATGGGGTTTTTAGTAATGTATTTCTAATTGGTCCTGCAGAATTTGTTTATCGAGGTACGGTCAATGTTTGATTTTGAATTTGACCATATCATTAAAGATGAAGTTAATCTAGCTCCAGAGAAGGGTTTGTTTTTGTGGGTGTTTCATGCAGATAAAATACCTCCACATATTGGTATTTCATTGGATGGGTACTTTTTTAGTTTAAAATCATCAGGTGTAGATATAGACTTAGAGACAAATCAGGTTCTTCGTATCATACGAAACAAAAGAATACCATCTTTTTTAATTGAACTCTCTCAAAAAGTAATTAGTCGTCACCCTAAAGAAGTTTACGAGACATATTCGAAAGCGCAAGCTGGAGTTGATACATGCCTTGCACCAATCAAAGTAATTTTGGGTATTAAGAATTCAACAAAACTTTCAGAGCTATTAATTCAATTGAAGGAGGACGGAAACATCAAGAGGGTTTTTGGTTGTAATTCCGCACAGAAATTAAGAGGTATCAAGACTTACTCTACTGCTGATATCACAAATCGCTTGTTGCACCTTGAAAATGAATTAAAATGATTTTTCTTAGGAGTGCTAATACGACTGATATTGATTTAATATTGAAATGGGAAAATAATAGAGAAAATTGGAGTTATAGTGATACTACAGAACCCTATTCACGATTAGATATTGAGAATTTAATCATTTCTTTGAGTAGAGATGGTAGCGTCCAACAACGCTTTATGATATGTAAGCAAAAGGGGGGAGTACCAATCGGAGCCATTGATATTTTTGATGTGAACAAAAAAAGAAATTGTGCTAGTGTCGGTGTGTTAATTGAATCTGACTTCAATCGTAGAAAAGGATTTGCTCTTGCTGCTTTGAATGAACTTGAACAATTGTGTGGAAAGAATTCAATAGAGAAACTAAATGCAATTGTACATAACTGGAACACTGCAAGCTTAAACCTATTTAAAAAGGCTGGCTATGTTGAAATAGTAGTAGAAAAAGATCTTATTAAATTGGAGAAATGCATAAAAAAATAATATTTCCTTTTGTTTTCATTTCTATTCTTCTTGGGGGGGTCATTTTTCGGGCTCAAATCAAAGCCTTATTCATTTATGATTCACGAAGTATTAATAAGATTCAGAAAACCCTTCTAATCAAAGAAGAGTTAACAATTGAAAGCTTGGCAAAAATCCTAGCAAGCGAAGGTATTGTAGAAGATTCTAAAAATATCCTTGAATTTGCAGAAAATAATGGATTTTTGAATGCAGAGTTTTCACCTGGTAAATATTTAATTCTACCTCAAACACAAATGAGTTCACTCGTCAGGGGTTTTCAAGTTGATTCTACAGGACATGGTAAGTCAGAACAAAAAGTTAATGTATTGTTTAATTATTGCCGAAATATTCATGAAATGGCTGGAAATATCTCTAAATGTATTTTAGCCGATAGTGCAGAGATAGTTGAATATATTTCGTCTGAGGAGTTTTTAAATAAAAACGAAGTCACCATAGAGGAATTGAGTTCTTTATTCATTCCTGCAACCTATAAAATGTATTTTGACTTAGATGCAAAGGAATTCACCGATGAAATGATGCTAATTCGTAATGAATTTTGGAGTCAAAAGAAAAATGTACTTCTGGATAGTTTGGGACTTTCAAAGGTTCAAGTTTCGACTTTGGCAAGTATCGTATACTCGGAACAAGCAAAAGTTAGTGAGGAGTGGTCTACTATTGCTGGATTATATTTAAACCGTTTAAAAAGAGGAATTCTATTGCAGTCCGATCCTACATTCAAATTCTGTTGGGGGAGTAAGTTGGATGGCGCAGAGCGATTAACTTTTGAGCACCGCGATATTGATTGCCCATACAATACATACAAATATGCGGGTTTACCTCCTGGACCGATTTGTTTGGTCCCTGCTATTGTTCTTGATGCGGTATTAGAACCTGAATTACATAGTTATATTTTTATGGTAGCTAAACCGGGAGGGGGTGGACATAATTTTTCTGAAACTTATACTCAACATAAATTATATGTAAATAAGTACAGAAAATGGGAGAGAGACTATCTGAAAGGCAAAAGAAAGAAAGAATGAATTATGAAAAGAAGAAAATTCTTTAAATACGGATTGGGAGGTTTGATCTTAGGCGCTCTTGAACCTGTTAAGGCTGCGGAGTTCATTACGAATTCTCATGATCAAGAAATTAGACCCATTGTTTTATCAACTTGGAATCACGGATTAGCTGCTAATGAAGAGGCTTGGAAAATTATTGTAAATGGAGGAGAAGCAATCGATGCTGTAGAGCTCGGAGTTCGGATTACAGAGGCAGATATATCAAATAGATCGGTTGGTATAGGTGGTCGTCCTGACAGCACAGGCCACGTTACATTAGATGCATGCATTATGGATCATAGATCGAGATGTGGTGCAGTGGCTTGTATTGAAGGAATCGATCATCCGATTTCTGTCGCACGAAAAGTAATGGATGAGACACCACATGTGATGCTTGTGGGAGATGGTGCACGTGAGTTTGCAATGGATATGGGTTTCTCAAAAATAAAAACTCCAATCTCAGAGGTCAAAAAGGATTGGAAACAATGGAAAAAAGAGGAAAAAGAGAAAAGTAAACGTCCTGAAATCAATCATGAAAATCACGATACCATTGGAATGATAGCACTTGATACTAATGGAAATCTGAGCGGCTCTTGTACCACGAGCGGTTGGGCTTACAAGATGCCCGGACGTGTTGGTGATTCACCTATAATTGGAGCGGGCTTGTTTGTTGACAATGATATTGGAGCTGCATGTGCTACGGGCCTGGGAGAGGCAATAGTTCGAATTGCTGGGAGTCATACTGTCGTTGAGCTAATGCGCCAAGGACATAGTCCTCAGGAGGCTTGTAAAAAAGCCGTCGATAGAATAATTGAAAAGCATGATGATTTGACCGGTTTACAATGTGGTTTTATAGCTATCGACAAAAACGGTAATTACGGTGGCTATTCTGTTTATAACGGATTTAATTTTGCTGTGAAAACAATTGAGGGAGCCAATTTAGAGGATGCTCCGTTTGATCGAAATTGGTAATGCGTTGGTTATTCATATCCATTTTAACATTTTCCTGCGTTAATCTAATTGCTCAGAATGTAAAGGAAGAATTGAATTGGTATTTCATTTATCAAGAGACTGGAGATACAATATATCTAGGTTCAAAAGGGTCAGTACAGCACTCCTTTTGGCAAAAAGGGATTCTTCCTGATCCTTTCATTGATTCGAATGATAGATTGTATTCTTTCATTGAAGATCGGATATGGGTTTTAAAAGCAAATTTTAATGGCGATAAATTTCTCGAGAAGCAGTTTGTAGATCTTAACCTTTCAGGTATAGATACTTATGCTGAAGTACTCGTTAATGGTGATATAGTATTAAATACAAAGAATGCCTTTGTTACCTACCAAACAGATATTTCGAATGCACTTGTAAGTGGCATGAATGAGGTGGAATTGAGAATCACTCCACCAACCATTTATCACGAATACACTTACGAAAACGAGGATTTTCATTTGCCATCTCCGAATGATAGACACTCAATTAGTATTGCTTCACACACAAGAAAACCGCAGTTTCAATTTGGTTGGGATTGGGTCACTAGGTTGAATACAATTGGAGTAAACGGGTATGTAACAGTATTAGGTTACGATGATTTCAACATACAAAAACCAACCGTTTTCACCCAGATGATGGATGGCGGTAAAGGTGAAGTAAGATATGATTTCAGAATCACCGGTATGCCAAAGGATAGTCTATTTTTTCAATCACTACTATTTGGGGAATTAAAGGGGATAATACAAAAGGGTTCATTTCGATGTTTTATGGAGAAAGAATCACCTTTAGTCTGGTCACCAATTGGAAGAGGTCAGCAGAACTTATATTCGGATAAAATATGTGTTTATGATTCTAATAATCAATTAATTAAAGTATTTAATGTAAAGTTTGGATTTAAAGAAGCTCAATTAATACAAGAGGAAGATAAATGGGGTGAAAGCTATTTTTTCAAAGTAAATCAGCAACGAATTTTTGCGAAAGGGGCAAATATTATCCCTTTAAATATTTTCATCAGTGAAATAGACCCAAAGGATGAAATCAAATTTGTAGAGGAGATGGTGCGTGCCAATTTCAATATGGTGCGTGTTTGGGGAGGTGGGAATTATGCTTCGGAAACCCTTTTAAATGCCTGTGATAGCCTTGGCATAATGGTTTGGCATGATCTTATGTTTGCATGCTCTATGTATCCAGGTGATAGTTCATTCCTCAATAATGTTAAAACAGAGTTGAGTCAGCAATTACCACGGCTTCTAAGTCATCCTTGTATCGTTCAGATTAATGGTAACAATGAAGTCGCTGTTGCCTGGGAAAATTGGGGTTTTCAGAAGTCCTATGAATTAAATCAGTTTGCACAGCAAAGTATTCAATCAGCATATGACACCTTGTTTCTTGGTTTAATACCAACTTTATTAAAGGATTATGGCAATTTTCCTTACACCCATACTTCACCACTCTCTAATTGGGGTAAATTAATTGATTTTAATTATGGTTCTCAGCATTATTGGGGGCTTTGGCATGGTAATGACGAATTGAGCCAATCAATTAGAAAAACAGGACGATTCAATTCAGAATATGGATTTCAGAGTTTTCCTTCACTCGAACTACTAAATAAATTCTCGAGTTCAGATTTATTGAGCATAAATGATCCAGTGTTAGTATACAAGCAGCGCAGCTATGTTGGAAATAAGAAGATAATAGATAAAATCACGCCAATTTTTGGTCCAATTACTCATCTAGAAGATTTTATATACAAATCTCAATTATACCAATCCTATGTCTTAGAAAATTATATACTAGCACATCGTAGAAATTCAAAAAGATGTGGAGGAACATTATTCTGGCAGTTGAATGATGTTTTTCCTGGCCCCACGTGGTCGACTATAGATTTTTCTGGAAATTATAAAGCAGCACATTTCAAGGTTAAAAATTGTTTCGAAGATGTTCTCATTACTTGGGTTGATGACTCATTATATATCTCTAACATAAGTGCTAATGATGCTCAAATTTCTTTAAGTTTTGAATGGCTTGATTTTAACGGGAGAATGAAAGAATCAGGAAAAAGGATTTATCACATACAACCATTTCAGACTATAATTGAGGAATTACAGCCAACTAAGAAATCTGGAGTCAAGAATAATCGTGTCTTGCGATTATCTATTAAGATAAATGACTCCATTGAAACTAATAGTGTTTTTTCTAGGTCAATTGAATCGCAAATTTTTGAGGGTGATCTTACAATTGAAAAATGTTTGCTTTTGAACGAAGAAGATGGAGTCCTTGAAATTTTGGTAAACGAGTTTAGTGAAAAAACATGGTTGTTGTGTAGTAAAGACGGTGTAATTTTCGAGGATAATTTTCTTGATTTGTTACCAGGAAAACACTTAATCAGATTCCGTTACGAGAATGCTCCGGAGGTTGGCCATTTCCGAATTTACAGGAAATGATTAACTTTACATGTGGAAATAATACCTTGGTAACTAATCATGAAAATCGAAGAAGCAATCCAATCTAAGATAGAAAACCCGCACGTTCGCGCAGTAGTTAATATTCGGTATACATCAAACTGGATGTCAACTACTCAGAATAATTTTATGTCGCAATTTTCATTGACAATGCCTCAATTTAACATTTTGAGAATATTGCGCGGTGCTAAAGGGTCAATTACTGTTAATACTGTTAAGCAGCGTATGGTCGAAAAATCTCCCAATACAACTCGTCTAATGGATAAATTAATCGATAAAAACTTGATTGAGAGGGAGCGTTGTAAAAACGATAGGAGAGTAGTGTTTGTAAATATATCAGGGAAGGGTTTAAAGCTTCTTGCTCAGATTGATGAGGCTCTTCAAAAGTCGAGTGAAGAAATCTTAGTAATGAATAACTTAACGGATGATGAAGCACATAAATTAAGTGAGTTACTCGATAAGCTGCGCGGATAATGACGAGAGTAAAAGGTATTCTGAGGGATAATTATCGGGTAGAAAATATTTCCAGAGAGTTTCATTGGTTTTCTGATGAACCAGAAGAAATTGGAGGATTAAATACTGGTCCAAAACCAAGTGAATTGTTTCTGTCTGCTTTAAGCAGTTGTAAATTGATTACGATGCGCATGTATGCCGAAAGAAAGGATTGGGATATTAGTGATTTAACTATTGACCTTCAAATTATAGAAGTAGAAGAAAAGGTGATTATTTCGAAGAAAATTAATTTCCCTGATCACCTCAATGAGAAGCAAAAAAATCGTCTAGCAGAGATATCTGGACGATGCCCTGTAGCCAGAATGGTACAAGATTCGGTGGAATACATTTTTGTTTGATTACGTTATTTCCATGCCAAACCATTAATTAATTTTTAAGAAAAAATATCAAGAATTTGACACCTTAAGCTCTGGGAAATTAATGGCATATCATTGCTTTTGACATGTATAAACGAATGCAGGAGGAAAGTTTTTCAAGGCGAATTTAACTTTAACCGACTTAAAAACAGATTCGAGTAGTTTTTTCGATTGAAGAGAGTATTGAAATTGTATATATTTTCCGTCCTCTCGTAGACCTTTATGTGCAGCTTGAACTACCGATTCCCTCAATTCTGGTGGAAAGACCATCAAAGGCAAGGAAGACACAATCACATCAACTTTTTCGTTCTCATTTAAATATCTTGAAAGATTTTCCGCAGAGTCATGCGTTAATTGAACTCGAGAATCCTCAATTCTCTCACGCAGCGAATCGTAAAAGTTCTCGTTTAATTCGAAAACTATCAATTTTGCCTTAGTATGCATTCTCGAAATAATCATGTCTGTGAAGACACCTGTTCCAGGGCCAAATTCTACTATAATTCGAGCTTTTTCGAAATCTACACTGCTTAACATTTTTGAGCCTAGAAACTTTGTACTTGGCGACACTGCACCAACCATCTTTTTATCCTTGAAGAATTCTCTAAGAAAGTTCCTGTTTTCACTCATCTAGATTAGTCTTTGAGAACTACTTTACCGTTATTCAATACTCCAAGAACAAATCCTATCAATTGTTTATTCACAAAATGTGAGTTCTTAGTATTCGAAACGATATCCTCTTTTTTTAATTCCCAAGGCATCGAAGGGATGAATAATGTTAAGTCGGCTCTTTGGCCTTCTTCAATCACAGCTTTTTGGATATCTAAAATTTCTCTTCCCTTGGTTAGCGCCTTGATTACCGGTTCAAGTTGAAATTCCTCACATAACCCGAGTGCTCCAAACACAGTTTGCAGTTGAAGGGATCCGAATGAGGCATTATCAAATTCAACGTGCTTTTCTTCTTGATCACTCGGTCGATGATCACTTTCTATAATATCTATTGTCCCATCAATAATTGCTTCCCAGAGTGCCTTTCTGTCATCCTCGAATCGAAGCACCGGCATAACTTTGTAATTTGTATCGAAGCCTAAGACAGATTGCTCATTGTAAAGAAGATTGAATAGATTAACACCTGCCGTGATGTTAAGGCCTTTATTTTTTCCTTCTTTGATCAATTGAACTCCTTCCGCAGTGCTAACGCCTGTAAAATGAATTCTACCTTCCGTGTACTCGAGTAGTCTTAGATTTCTCTCTATCTGAATTATCTCAGAAATAGATGGGTCTGCCTTTAATCCAGTTTTTGTACTTGCAAATCCCTCATTGACAATTCCGTTGCTCGCTAAAGAATTATCCCTTGAGAACGCGACAATTCGCCCTTCAAAATTCTTGCTGTATAATAATGCTCTATACATAATTTGGGAGCTAACGGGTGTCAAGTCATCAGAAAAAACACGAACACCTGACTGGTACATATCGAACATTTCTGAAATGTTTTCACCGCTCATCCCAGTAGTCATTGCACCGAGAGGATGTGGCTCTGTTACGTGCTGGTCTCCTTGTTTGATTATATAATCTACTTGACTTTTACCGTCTAGAACTGGATTAGTAGAGGGTAGAACACCAACATGGGTATATCCGCCGAAGCAAGCAGCATTAAGGCCTGATTGCACAGTCTCTTTGTGCTCATTTCCTGGATCACAGAAATCAGCTTTCGTATCACACCATCCAACCGATACATGTAATCCTTCTTTACTAATGATAGTTTGTGCATCTTCTGAGAGAGAATCTGCAATCTTCACAATAGTACCTTCATCAATAAGGATATCTTTTGTTTTTTGGTGAAACGAAGAATCCTCGTTAATGATCTTTACTTGTCTGAGGAGTGTTTTCATGGGTGGTTTATTTGTAGAAACGAACAATTGCCATTTCAGTCAGAACAAAAATAAGAGTTAATATGATACAAAGTTTCCAATAGCTAAAAGGCTTCTCAACATCTTTTACATTAAAATTACTCGAGCTGCTAAGTTCTTGAATGGTAATTTCTCTTTTTTTTCCACCTAACAATTCTGATAATTCCTCATCACTATAGTACGATCTGGAAGATTCTTGTCGATCAAAATTTAATGATATTATTCCCAAAAGATCTTTTTGAAAGATTTCAAAATTTCCGGATGGAATTGCCGTGTTCATCTTCTGCACTTTAATATATTGAATATTGTTCAACTTTTCATTTTCAGGTATTACTTCAAAATCTGAGTTTTTCAATTTGATAGGATCTTCGGTAGGCAGAGCATTGTAAACTGGGTAGCTCAAATCAGAGCCAAAAGTTAAAAACAATGGTTGTTGTCTCATGGATATTTCCCCTAGACGCAAAGCGAGAGTAGAGAACAGAGCATCGTTCACGAATTGCCCAAATTCATCTTTTAATGAGCTATAGAACAAAAAGGCTCTATGCCCTCCGGAGGAACATGAAAACAAAGGGTTACCATTTTTCATCTCAATAAGTGGGATTCCTTGTCCTGAACCTGCTAAGTAGGCTTTGTTTACTGCAGGTAAGCTAATTGTGGATGGTTTGCGATCGAAAACACCATTGAAAAATGCATCTTCATATGCTAACCTATCTATTCTTGTACCAGAACTCGTTGTACCATCAATTTCATTTAACTTCAAACTTTTTAAAAGAATATTCCAGGAGGCTCTCTCTAGATTGACGCCTGGAAATAAAGCTATTGTCGATCCTTCTTCTTCAAGCTTGATAAGATCATCAATCATTCCGGAGGAAATACGATTTATTCCATTCAAAAGAATAAGATCTTTGTTTAAATAGTCATCGCGCGTTACTAATCCTTGATTTATCTTCTCTACATTATAAAAATCATCGAGACTAAATACAAGATCAAAGTTCTGCACAGCATCCTCGCCATCAATAATGAGGATCTTAACTTTATCACTTACTTTATAACTGAAATAGAGATCATTATCAAAGAAGAGCTGTTCATCTGCTACACTTGCCTTACCTGAAACCCAGCCTGATTGCCCCTCCTTAAACGTAAGTGAACTTGTTTCACTGCTTTTTGCATCCACGTTCAAGTAGATTAATTTCCTTATTCCTCCAAGCTTAATCTCAACTTCAACATTTTCAACTGGTACATTACCATAATTACGAATTCTTATGTTCAGTTGAGAGGTTTCATTTGTTCTGTGAATTGGAGAGGAAAACCAAATGCTATCCATCGATATGTTAAGAACATTTTCAGGTTTTACACGAACTGGTATATATTTAAATGAACTTTCTCGAGGTACCCTTACCTCATTCGATTTTTGAAAATCAGAGAAAATGAGCAAGTCAATGTTATTTGTTCCAATATTATTTTTTGTTAGAAAGTCTTGTTGCCAATTTATAACATCATCGATAGATCTTGAAATAGAGGATAGGTTAATTTCATCAATTCTCCTAATAGCCTCTGCTTTATTTAGTATTCTTTCCTCCAAACCACTCATTTCATTCGTTCCAATGAGGAAAAGAGTGTTCACAGCCGAATTTTCGACTACATCCTTCGCCTTTTCTTTTGCTTGAGATAATAGTTGTCCGTCAGCTCCTCGGGCTTCCATGGAAAAAGAGTTGTCTATAAAAATTGGCAGGACAGCAGTTAATTCTTTGTCCTTTAACGTAGTGTCCGAAAAGTAGGGTTGTGCGAAAGCCAAGACTAAGAAAGACACGGCAAAAAGTCGGGTAAGCAATATAAGCCAATGTCTAAGTCGTTGCGTTGATTTTGTTTGCTTATCAACTTTCTTAACAAACTGTAAACTTGAGAAGTATAGCGTTTTGTAACGTTTGAAATTAAATAAGTGAATGATCACTGGAATTACCAGAAGTGTCAAAGCCCAAAGGAATTCAGGATACACAAAACTCATAATGCCAAAGATAAGATTTACACCGTTATGAATACATTTCTATAAAATTTGTTCAAAGGCTCCCATTCCAAACAGTGCAAAATCATACTTGACCGGATCTTTTTCATCAAATTTCTTAAGATTAGTCATTAGTTCTTCGAGTGCTTTCCAATCGTCTTGCTTCCGCGATAATAATTTTAGTTTTCGTGCATATGTACCTGTATGCACATCCAGCGGTAAATAAAGCTCAGATGGAGATATTGTATTCCAAATACCGAAATCAACACCTTGG
>JALRKF010000050.1 GCA_023254905.1 Crocinitomicaceae bacterium
TTTTGGGATTTTCTTTTCTAGGATTATCGTCAGTTAGATATATCTTGTCACAATAACTTGCTGCTATTTTGCCCATTTTGGCTCTTTTTTTTTTATCTCTATTACCTCCACATCCAAACACAATTGAAAGAACCCCACTCAGTAGGTTAAAGGCTGTCAATATATTCGCTAGATTAATCATTTATTTGATTTCGTTCACACATTGTTGAGTCAACCATAAGCGTTAAATTTACGTCATTAAAACAACGATTAGCTTTGAACAAAGAACACAATTTTTTGATGAAAATAAAGTTATTGGGATGTAAAATTGAATCTATGCAAAGACTATTTCTATCCATTACAATTGTTTTCACCCTTTGTTTTTCTTTTCAGGCTCAAGAAAATACAGTTGCACCAAAATACTCGAATGAATTCTTGTCAATAGGAATAGGAGCTGACGCATTAGGTCTTGGTAATGCAGTAGTTGCCAATACTGGTAATGTCAATTCAGCGTATTGGAATCCTGCAGGTTTAACCGAAATTGACAAATGGTTAGAGGCAGGCATCATGCATTCGGAATACTTTGCAGGCATTGCCAAATATGACTATTTAGGAATCGCGCATTCGATAGATGACAAAAGCACGATGGCCTTCTCAGCCATCCGCTTTGGAGTGGATGATATTCCAAACACTACTCAATTGATAGATAACAATGGAAATATCGATTATGATCGAGTTACAACATTTACAGCTGCTGACTATGCCTTTCTCTTTTCATATGCGAGAAAATTAAAGATCGAGGGGATGAGCCTAGGAGGAAGTGCTAAAGTGATCTACAGAAAAGTCGGTGACTTTGCAAATTCATGGGGATTTGGCATTGATGCGGGGCTACAATATCAAAAATCGGGATGGAAGTTTGGCGCAATGTTGAGAGATGTAACAAGTACCTTTAATGCCTGGATTTTTAATCTTGATCAGGAAACACAAGAGGTATTTCTCAATACAGGAAATGAAATCCCCGAAAATGGATTGGAGTTAACACTACCACGATTAATTATCGGCTCTTATCGAAAAATTGAATTTGGTGAAACTGGAATTTACGGTGCCGGCGAAATTGATCTCGATATTACCACAGATGGAAGAAGAAATACTCTTATCAGAAGTGGCGTTGCCTCAGTAGATCCCCATGCCGGTATCGAAGTTGGCTTTAGGAGTTATGTTTCCGTTAGAGCTGGACTTTCTAACATGCAATATGTGAAGGATTTTGATGATACCCGTTCATTGAACCTACAACCAAATTTGGGTATTGGTTTGAACATAAAAAATTTCTGCCTCGACTACGCATTTACGGACATTGGTGATATTAGCGCCGCATTGTATTCTCACGTGATATCAATAAGAATAAAACTAGACAAACCAAACAATGCCCAACGAGACTGATGCTAGGAAATAAGTATATATCAACTATAATATTTATACTGACTTTTGTCACCTTTTCTCTTGGACAGACATACGGTAATGAATGGATCAATTACTCTCAAAAATACTTTTCCTTCAAGGTATATCCGAATAGCATGCCTAACTCTTTTGGTCCAACGACAACACAGGATCATCGAGTTTACATGATTGATTATAATACCTTGGTATCTGCAGGAATTCCTGTCGGGGGAATAAGTAGTGCGAATCTGCAAGTATTCGGTCGAGAGCAAGAAGTGCCAATATATATAAATGATGGAGGAGATTCAAGTATGGATCCAGGCGATTATATCCTGGTTGTTGCACAACGAAATGATGGTTGGTTAGACTCGACTCTTTATCTTGATCCAAATACTATCGGTGATGCAAAATATAGTCTCTACAACGATACAATTCAATATTTTTTAACCTGGAATGCATCAACCAATAATCTGCGTTTTATAAATGACAACAACACGGATTTTAGCAATTACACACCCGCTGATTATATTATTTACGACCGATGGCAATCCAACTCAAGCAATTACTCGGATGGAGAGCGCATATCAGAAACATCAAGTTCATTCTACACATTTGGTGAAGGCTGGTCGAGCTCTTCTCAAAATGGTGCTGGTGGGGGGTATACCTGGAACTCCGGTTCCATGCAATTGGAATACCCATATCAGGGACCAAATGCACCAGATGTAAGGTTTTCAGCATTGCAAATTGGGGAATCAGATGCTCTGGCTAATGGAACCGATAATCATCACGTAAAGTTCACTGTTGGACCTACAAATTATGAAATCGCAAACATAACCTGGGAGGGATACAATAGTATTCTTATCGAGGAACAATTTCCTGTTTCTATTTTACCTCCAAGTGGCGGATCTAATTTCAAAACCCAAATAATTCCTGATTTAGGCGCTGTAACAGACTATCAATCGATTTCAAACTGGTCTTTCAAATATCCTCGCATACCGAATTTTGGAGGACAAAGTTATTTTGAATTTGAAATTCCAAATAGCACAACGGAAAACATGATCCGCATTGATGCGACAAATTTGAATTACAATAATCCTTTAGTTTTCGTTTTTGGAGATGAACCTAGACGGATAAAGTTGGAACCTAATGGAAGTTTTTATTCCATGCTTATTCCGAACTCTACAAATGGTAATGAACAGCACGTGGTATTTCATGACAGCTCAAATATAGTCCTCGTGCCGCAACTTACACCTGTCAATGGAACCGGAAATTTTACTGATTTCCTTGCGAATGGAGCTGAAGGTGCGTTAATGATGGTTTATCACCCCAATCTTTTATCTGCCTCCGTCAATTATAAGAACTACCGTGAATCTAACGCTGGAGGCAATTATCAAACAGTCTTTGCAAACGTTAATGAGCTTTATCAGCAATTCGGAGGGGGAATAGAAAAGCATATTAATGGGATCAGAAGATTCTCTCACTATATACACAATAATACGACTTCTAAGCCTAAAGGACTTTACTTAATGGGGAAAGGAATACGCGAAGCGAATTACAACGCATTCCTCAACGATGGACCAGGAACAAGAAAGAATCCTTCTCGATTCCATCAATGCTTGATTCCCTCTTTTGGCGAGCCTTCAAGCGACGTATTTATTACATCTAACCTAGAAGGCTCCTCAGAATGGACACCACTGATTGGAACGGGGCGCATTTCGGCAAAAACCAACCAGGAGCTTCAAGATTACTTGGACAAGGTGATAGAATACGAAGTTGAGCAGGATAGTACGGACGTCTATGACTCTCCATCAAAAGACTGGCAAAAACAGATCATACATTTTACTGGAGGTATTGGTGCTCTGCAGCAAATGACTTTCTCAAGCTACATGAATCAGATGAAATCTCGTATAGAAGATACCTTATTTGGTGGAAAGGTTCATTCATTGTATAAAACAGACTCAGCACCATTAACGCCCTCAGAGCTCGACGATGTCATGGATCGAATTAACGATGGTGTAAGTCTAATTACATATTTTGGTCATTCCTTATCTACATCGAGTGGATTCGAAATAAATATTGACGAGGTAACAAATTGGTCAAATCAAGGAAAGTATCCGTTGATGCTAGTTAACTCATGTTATAATGGGAACATTTTCCAAGTCACAACCTCTAACTCTGAGGAATTTGTCCAAATTCCGAATAAAGGTGCTATAGCATACATTGCTTCCATTCGACAAGGATTTGCAAGCTTTTTGAGGAATTACAGTTACGAGATGTATAAGCAAATGAGCCAAGTCAATTATGGCGCTACCTTGGGAGATCAAATGAAGGCTACAATTCAATCATTAGAAGGCGGTTCAAGTTCACTTTATAACGAAACCACTTGTGCCCAAATGGTATTGAATGGCGATCCCATGTTGCATCTGAACTACCATGTGAAACCCGAAATAGAAATCACAGAGCAGAGTATCTCTTTCTCACCAACAGAAATCGATCTTAGCGTAGACAGCATAACATTAAGTATTGAGTTGAAAAACTTAGGGAGAACAATAAGAGACACAATAATACTCGAAATCACTCGTAATTTTCCAGGCTCCAATTTTGATTCGACTTACATCAGATTTATTCCCAACCTTTACTACACAAAAACTATCGATGTCAAAATTCCACTGCAACCGTCAATCGGAATTGGACTGAATACCTTTAATGTTAAAGTAGACATACCAACTGTCTACGATGAAGTTTATGATGAAGTATTTAATAATCAAGTTACAAAAACACTTTACATTGCTGTTGATGGCATAATCCCTGTCGAACCATATGAGTTCGCAGTGATACCTGATGATAGCGTTACCTTGAAGGCGAGTACCATGGATCCTATAGCCCCGATGGAAACATATCGTTTCGAAATAGATACTATTGATTTCATTGGTTCTCCCAGCCCTGCGCACAGATTTGCAGTACTTACAGAACTAGGTGGAGTAAAAGAAGTGTTCCCCTCTGATTGGACGCTATCGGCTAATCCCTCAGGAAATGGAAAACTCATCCTTGAGGACAGTGTTGTTTACTTTTGGCGTGTGAGTATTGAGGGAGATACAAATTGGAGAGAAAGTTCATTCCAATACATTCCAGGTAAACAAGGCTGGGGACAAGATCACTTCTTCCAGTTTAAGAAGAATGACTTTTACGGTATTAACTACAATAGAGCAAATAGATTAAAAGAATTAGTTCCAACATATTTTAAAAATTTGAGTGTCGATGTGCTAAAATCAAGCTCCTCCGCAGAATTGTTGGAGAACGCCTACTATTTAGATGGATTACAACAAGATTTTGGCTTCGGATGTTTTATGACGGATAAGTTGTTAGTGGCAGTGATTGATCCCATAACACTGCAACCCTGGGGAACAAGATACCAAAGTCAAAATCCCAATAATGACTTTGGAAATGAGAATGATAACGGCGCCTGCTCTCCTCGAGTTATGAAGTATTTTACTTTCTACCAAACGAATGCGACCTCCTTGAGTAATTTTCAGAATATGGTAAATAATGAAGTGCCTGATGGTCATTATCTACTTATTTACACTCCAGAGCAGGCGAGGCATGATCTTTGGACAAGCGTCGACTCATTAGGAATGTATAGCACTTTTCAAGCTTTGGGTTCCGATAGCGTAAATGCTAATAGACCTAACAGAACCTTTGCATTCTTTTGTAGAAAAGGTATACCATCTTCTGTCGTAGAAGCTTATGCCGATTATCAAGGTGGAGATGTACATTTAGAGGCTACAGTTTACGGTGAGATAGGGGGTAGAGAATCGGCTCCTTTAATCGGACCATCAAATAGCTGGGGAAATGTTTACTGGAAACAAGATTCATTGGAAAGTCCAACTACTGACTCCACAACCCTTACAATAAAAGCTTACAATATTGAAAAGGCTCTTCAATTCGAAATCGATACATTATTTTCTCCAAATGACTCCCTACTGAACCTAGGATCATTTATCAATGCGTCGTCATATCCATATATTAGTCTTGAAGCAACATACAAAGATGAGTTATTCTCCACTCCAGCGCAGATTGACAGATGGCACGTACTTTTTCAGCCCGTTCCAGAAGCTGCAATCGATGGAACAAACAACTACACCTGGACCGCTGGAGATACTCTTTCGGAGGGTATGCAGGTGCAATTTGCTGTTGATGTAAGAAATATATTTACGGTGGATATGGATTCATTACTAATCAATTATTGGATTAAGGATAATCAGCAGATAAAGTATCCGATTTCTTATCCGAGACAAGATTCGTTGAAGATAAACGAGACATTGCGTGATACCATATCATTTTCAACAGTTGGTCTTTCTGGATGGAATACACTCGAGATGGAGGTAAACCCTTACATTAATGGAAGTCTTTCCATTAAAGATCAGCCCGAACAGGAGCACTTCAACAATTTATTATCTATTCCGTTCTTTGTTACTAAGGATGATGAAAATCCAATTTTGGACGTGACTTTTGATGGTCAGCATATACTAAATGGTGATATCGTCAATCCGTACAGTGAGGTCTTGATCACTTTAAAAGACGACAATGAGTTCTTGATTATGGATAATATTTCTGACACATCACTGTTTGGGGTTTACTTAACAGATCCGTCTGGTAATCAAAAACGCATTCCATTTGAGGATGGTTTAGGGAATACAATTATGCAATGGATTCCTGCTGATGTTCAAAATAAACGATTCAAAATTATTTGGTCGACGCAATTTATGGAGGATGGAACTTACACGCTCTACGTTCAAGGAGAAGATCGTTCCGGCAACCTGTCTGGCGACATTGATTATACGGTAAACTTTGAAGTCATTCATGAATCGAGTATTACCAAAATGATGAATTATCCGAATCCTTTCAGCACAAGCACAAGATTCGTATTTACACTTACAGGTAGTGAAGTACCTGACGATATTATCATTCAAATAATGACAATCTCTGGTCGTGTTGTGCGAGAGATCACGGAGAACGAACTTGGTGAGTTACGCATCGGAAGAAACATCACAGAATATGCCTGGGATGGAAAAGATGAGTTCGGTGATCCATTGGCTAATGGTGTTTATTTATATCGGGTTAAAGCACGCATAAATGGCGAGGACATTAAAAATTTGGATTTAGGTGCGGATGTGTTCTTTAAGAAAGATTTCGGAAAGATGTATATCCTTCGTTAGAAAAAGCGACAAGAGAAGATCGCTGTATCATCGACGAGATCAAGTCTACCTTTCCAATCGTCAAGCTTAGAAAAGATCAGTGAATTCATATCATCCATATTCAGTGGGTAATAGTTGTGAACAATTTTTACCAAGCGTTCTGTGCCGAAGAATTCTTCACGCTCATTCTCTAGTTCAACAACTCCATCTGTGTACAGTACCATCGTCGTATTAGGTCCAAGAACTTTTTCACCCACATTTATAAATGGTAGCTCATCTAACATACCTAAACCTATACACCCTTTATCGAGCGCCTCAACTTGTTTTCCATCTGTAATAAAGGGATGGTTATGTCCTGCATTTACATAACTAAGCTTGCGTGTTTTAGCGTCATAATGGGCAATAAAAAAGGTAATGAACTTCTCTCCTTTTGCACTATTTATAACCTTTTTATTCAATTCCTCCATCAACTCTTCCATAGAGTATCTCCGATATTGAAATAACGTTCGAATCGTTGCCTGAAAATTAGCCATCAGCATTGCGGCTGAAATACCTTTACCAGATACGTCACCGATGCAAATAATATATTCATCTTCTCCCAAAGGGATAAAATCATAATAATCTCCACCTACTTCATGACGAGGAGTATACTTTGCTGAGATATCCATGCGTTTGTTCGTAGGCAGCTCCTCGGGGAAGAAATATTTCTGCATTACAGACGCAACTTCCAGTTCTTTTTTGAGCTGCTGCTGTTTTAATTGGATTTTCGCCATTCGTTTATTTTCAATAGCGACAACGATGATATTGGTAAGTGTTTGAACAAAAGTCATATATCCGATCATCGTATCAAATCTTCCCCCCTCAAAAGTTACCCCATCGATCAAGAGGTATGCAAGTGGTTCACTCTTGTGCAGGACAGGTACGACTACATCAAAATCTTTCAAGATCTCTGAATGGGAGGATTCAATAACAGTTATTTCGCTGAATCGCTTCAATTCTTGAGCAACATCAAGCCCTTTAACTTTTCCTTTATAACCAATTCGTAAAAGTATATCCCAGTCATCCAAACGGTTGAAAAGAACGAAACGGTCAAACCCTAACTGTTCTCTCAATATAAAGGCATAAAGTTGGGTGATCTTCTCTACTGGTTGATTGGTGTTAATAGCATTTGTGATCTCCAGCAATGAATTCAGCTTGAAATCCTTTTGTTGTAATTGATTTTCCAGATTTTCTATTACCTCATTCATCCCTTACAAGCGTTCCAGTATTTCCGGCAACTTACGCATCGCTGCCATTTCTCTAAACTTTACTTTTACCTCTCCACATGGACTTCCGAAATATGTTTTTCCTGCATCCAGGCTCTTTGAAATACCTGATTGCGCTAAGACAGTTACTCCTTCTCCAAGCACGACATCACTCGCACATCCAACCTGCCCCCAAAGAGTTACCCTATCTTGAACAATGACACAACCTGCTAATCCAACATTAGCGGCAAAAAGACAATGCTCACCTATAATTGTATCGTGACCAATATGCACTTGATTATCGATTTTCGTGCCTTTACCAATTGTAGTCATTGCTGTTACTCCAGCATCTATTGTACACAAAGCACCAATCTCCACATCTTTTCTCAAATGAACACCTCCGCAAGTGTACATGCGGTCATATCCGAAGTCCTTTTTCTTATAATAGAAAGCGTAATGTCCAATAACAGAATTTGGACCTATTATTACATTGTCTTCCAAAATACTATAATCTCCGATTACCGCCCCAGCATGAATAATTACGTTTTTACCAATAATACAGTTATGTCCAACCACGACGTTAGGATACAACACTGCCGACTCATCGATACTGGTCCCCTCACCGATCCTTTCTTTTAAAAATTTATTTGGTCGAAAATGTCTTGTGATTTTATTAAAATCATCGAAGGGAGCTTCACTTATCAACAGTGCTTTACCTGCTGGACACTCAACCTCTTTATCTATGAGAATGGTAGTGGCATTACTGTTTAATGCCTTTTCATAATATTTTGGATGATCAACAAAAACAATGTCCCCAAACTCTACGCGATGGATCTCATTTATTCCGGTTATCACGTGGTTTTCATCCCCCACATAGCTTACATCGAGGAGCTCTGCTATCTGCTTTAGACTTTGTTGTTCAAATTTCATGAAGAATATACTTACCCATTTTAAAATTAGAGTATAGCACAGACTGAATTACCTCGACGATAGAAATGTTATCCTCTTACAGTTGTTAATTAGAGGTGTTGACTAGAAATTTAAAAGCTCGTTCAATGCCTTACTTATCTTCTCTGCATTTGGCAGTAAAGTAGCTTCCAATGTCGAGTTCAATGGTATTGCAGGTGTGTCTATAGAGCCAACAATTGAAATCGGAGCATCAAGCACCTTGAAGTTATCACGTTGAATTCTTCCTGCCAAACCAAGTGTAAATGAAGCTTCAATTGACTCTTCTGTCACCAACATAACTTTACTGTGCTTTTGAGCAAGTTCATTCATCATATCGTGATCCAAAGGATTCAATGTTCTTAGATCCATGATCTCTACTTGACCAGGATAATCTTTCTCTGCCTCGAGCGTCCAATAAACCCCACGCCCGTATGTGATTACCGCACATGACTCTCCGTTAGAAACTTTATTTTTTTCAGCCTCTTTCACGATACGCCCTTTACCAAATGGAATTATATACTCTTCATCCGGCTCAATAGACATTGCACCTTCTGTTCCTTTGATCTTAGACCAGTATAATCCTTTATGTTCAAAAATCACTACTGGATTAGGATCATAATATGCCGACTTGATCAATCCTTTGAGATCGGCTCCAGTCGATGGGTAAGCCACCTTAATACCACGGATATTGGTTACCACAGACTCCACGCTTGATGAGTGATAAGGGCCTCCAGAGCCATATGCTCCAATTGGAACTCTCACCACACAGCTTACTGGCCATTTGCCGTTAGAGAGGTAATACGATCTGCTCACTTCCGTAAACAACTGATTCAGACCTGGCCATATGTAATCGGCAAATTGAACCTCAACAAATGGTTTCAATCCAACTGCTGACATTCCAACCGTTGATCCAATAATAAATGCCTCTTGAATTGGTGTGTTAAATACACGATTATCACCGAATTGCTGAGCAAGCGTGGCCGCTTCGCGGAATACACCTCCCAGACGACCACCAACATCCTGACCGTACAATAATGCCTCGGGATGTTTCTCCATGAGCTCGCGCACTCCAAATAAGGCCGAATCAACCATCACTGTCTTTTTCTTTCCTTTTGGTTCACGAATTCCAGACTCTTCTGTAACAGGGGTTGGTGCAAAAATAAAATCTGTGATAGATTCAGTTGACGGATCCTCGGCATTCAATGCCTTCTCATATTCGGCATCAACTAACTCGCGAGTCTCCATTTCAATACTTTTAAGTTCTTTCTCTTCAACTCCCGAAGCAATGAGTATATTTTTCAATTTTGGGTAAGGATCTCTTGTTGCGGCCTCTTCCAAATCATCACGGTACCATTCTTTTCGAACACCAGAAGTATGGTGACCCAACAACGGAACATTTGCATGAACGATAAAAGGTCTGCGCTCCTTACGAACGATCCCAATTACTTCTTTCATTGTCTCGTATGATTCTTCGAAATTACTTCCGTCGATCGTTCTGATGTCTATTCCTTTGAAACCTTTAGCATAATGTGTTATATCTTGAGCTCTTGTTTCCTCAGCATTCGCAGAAATATCCCAACCGTTATCCTGAACTAAGTAAATGATCGGGAATTGCTTCAATGCAGCCATCTGTAAAGCTTCAGAAACTTCTCCTTCCGTGCACGATGCATCACCAAGTGAGCAGACAACTATAGGATTTATTCCTGCAAAATCTTCAGCAAGACCCTGTTTTTCTTTGTACTGTATGCCCATCGCAACACCAGTTATTGGAATTGCCTGCATACCAGTTGCTGAAGATTGATGCGGAACTTTTGCCATATCCTCTCTATTCAGCGAGGGATGTGAATAATATGTTCTTCCTCCTGAGAACGGATCATCTTTCTTCGCAAAAACCTGCAACATCAATTCAAAAGGAGTAATACCCATACCGAGTAAAATACTGTCATCTCTGTAATATGGTGCAACCCAATCCTGAGGTTTCAATTGCATTCCGCAAGCCAATTGAATTGCTTCATGTCCACGAGATGTTGCATGTACATATTTTGAGGTTACCTCTTTGTTCTCTTCATACTTTTCTGCCAATGTTTTCGCCTGACACATCAGACGAAAGGCTTTGAGTAATACTTCCCTCTCCACTGTTATTTTTTCCTTTGTCACTCCCATTCGGATTTTCTCACGATTTGTGGCAAATATACGGATTCGTTGACTTATTATTTGTTGTGCTCAATTACATACGTCAGAACCTTCTCCATTAAATGAACACGATCCTTACCTCGCACATTGTGTTTGTGCATTGGATAAGGGAAAAAGTCAATTTGTTTTCCAAGTTCGATAAACTTTTTAACCAGTGCTAAATTATGCTGCATAACAACAACATCATCCACTGTTCCGTGGATCAACAATAGGTCACCTTCAAGATTTCCTGCATGTGTCATCAAACAAGCTTTTTCGTATCCTTTTTCATTTTGATCCGGTCTATCCATGTAGCGCTCGCCGTACATGATCTCGTAATATTTCCAATCAGTTACTGGTCCACCCGCTACACCACAATTGAATATTCCAGGTTGACGGAGCATAAGAGAGGTAGTCATGAACCCACCGTAGGACCAACCGTGAATAGCAAGCCTATTGCTGTCGACATACGACAGTCCTTTTAAATATTCAACACCTAACATTTGATCTTCAATTTCTGCATTACCGAGTTGTCTGTGGATAATTGATTCGAATGCAACACCTCTTTCTGCCGAACCTCTACCATCTAATGTGTACACAAGATAACCTTGTTCAGCCATCCAATACATCCAAAGACTTGCACCTTCCAACCAAGAATCAGTTACCAGCTGGGCATGCGGTCCTCCGTAAACATAAACCAATACAGGATATTTCTTCCTTGCATCAAAATCACTTGGCTTGATAAGTCTGTGATAAAGTTTGGTTCCATCCTCACGTTTGATATATCCAAGCTCAGCATCACCCAATTCATAATCCATCAGCTTGTCTTCAGCTTCCTGAAGCTTTTCGATGATCGTTCCATTTTTTCTGAGTATCCAGTCTGCGCTTGGCACATCACTGCTCGAAAAATGATCGTGAAAATATTTCCCGTCATCACTGATATGCACCGTGTGTGTTCCATTGGCACGCGTAATGATTCCTCCTTTACCTTTCAATGAAACATAATAGACATGTGTCTCTCTCGCATCTTCTCCAGTAGTCGTGTAATAGATATTACCGTTGTTATACTCCTTGATATCCTTCACTACGAAATCATGATCAGTTAACTTTTTGATCAAGTTCCCTTCGAAATCATAGTAGTACAAGTTGTTAAAACCGTCTCTTTCCGATATCCAAACAAAGTTATTCGAATTCTCCAGCGGGAAAAATGCAGGATGTTCCGGCTCCGTCCAAGTTTTAGATGTCTCTTCAAATAATGTTCTTATGAACTTACCATTCTCCGCGCTGTAAACATTCAGCCACATATGATCCTGATCTCTGTTCACTTCAGCAATTACGACGTATTTATTATTAGGTGTCCAGCTCAGGTTTGTCAAGTAATCATCTGATGCATTCCTCGGAGAAATGTATACCGTTTGCTTTGTCTCAAGGTTGTAAATACCTACTCTTGGCTTTTCCGATTTCTGTCCCGCCATTGGATACTTGATGGAGTTCAATGTCCCCGGTGTCTCGTTGATATCCAACAGTGGATAATCGTGGACATCAGTTTCATCTTTTTGATAGAATGCCAACTTCTTTCCATTGGGTGCCCAGAATAAACCGTTTGTGATACCAAATTCACTTCTAGCTATCGCCTGACCGGAAACGACATTCTTATCTGCGAAATCAGTAACGACCATTTTTTGACCAGTCCCTGTTCTCACGTACACATTATTTGAGCGTGTGTAAGCTATATTTTCCGTTCCCCCATGAAAAAGCGCGTTTTCTGCATCATCCTCCAGAAAATGAACCAAGCGTCCAGTGTCAGAAACAAGATCATATGTGTAATACTTCTTCCCATCATTTAACCAAAACTCGTTCTCGTTCTTCCATTCCATTCCTGAAAACCAGTAAAGCTCAGCGCCGGTCTGCTGATTCACATCTTGAATCGTTAGCAGTTCTTTTGCCTCAGTATTTCGCATTGATGCTTTCATCAATTTCTGATAACCATCCAGATAAACGTAACAGTCGGTATTCGGTATCCAGATGAACATAGTCAATGCATCCGGATAGAAATTTCGATACTGCTGCATCACGGCATCTTCCAAAGTCAATTCTTTTTGTTGCGCACCAGCCAGATTAGCTATTGCAATAAAAAACAATACTGAAACCAGTCTCTTCATTTTATTGGTTTTTAAGTTTATTCAAATATGATTTAAGCGGCAATGCTGCTTTGTGGCATTCAAGTATCTTCTTGTCCAGATCTTCAGACAAAAGTGTTTCAGGCTCATATTCCGCAAAAAAGTACCACTGCTTATTATATATCATTGGCTCTTCAGCGCCTGCCTCCTTGAATTCCTTTGGGATCACTTTATTTTTTGCTCCGTGGATATCACCATAGGTCTTTCTGAACTTCTTGTCAGTATATAGTTTTTTGAATCCTGCAGGCTCAGCTGCAATCCCTTCTCGTATGTTATACAGGTCGTCCTTATCTGCTTCGTAGATTCCACCGTACACACGCACGTACTCCGGTCCAAGCTCAAAGTACACACCTCTTGCATCCTCCGCCCTTTTCTTCTTACCGCCCGGTGTGATGAGTGCGGACATTCGTAACTTATAGGGTGTTTTATCTTTGGAAAAACGTATATCTCGATTAATTCTAAAAGTACAGTGTTTCGGCTCTAATTCATTTAATTCTGGCATGTCATCAGACATAAGTTTGATCATGTGAGCTACAAATTCTCTAAACGGCTCACGAACGCTTTTTGCATACCTATCTCTATTCAGGTCGAACCAATCCTTATTATTATTTGGAGCAAGCTCAATAAAAAAGTCAAGAAAGTCTTTTTCGAAAAATACCATACTGTTATTTATCCAAATATAATCAACGCAATCAAGAAAATTAGATTCAAAAAATTAAATCTAACTTTGCCGAAAATCAATCTATGAATCAGGTAACAGTTGCAAGTATTGAAAA
The DNA here is from genome assembly GCA_023254905.1 of Crocinitomicaceae bacterium. Classification (GTDB taxonomy): domain Bacteria; phylum Bacteroidota; class Bacteroidia; order Flavobacteriales_D; family Crocinitomicaceae; genus UBA4466. The sequence continues at coordinate 13,932 of JALRKF010000050.1, forward strand.
GGCAATAGATAAAATCGATAACCTTAATGATGATAGCCTAGAGAGAATTGCCGAAACATTCGCTTTAGGTCAACAAACACTGCTAGGATATGTTATGTCAGCTGCTGTCGAATATAAAAACCCTGAATTAGAGGGCTTACTGATATACTACTTCTGCTTATTGATCGAAGCCTATAATCAAGAAGGAGTTCAATTAGAAGTAGTTACTGATGAAATGATTGATGAATTTGAGGAACCATTCTTTGAAATGCTCGATCAATACTTCGACAAAGACAACGAAGAAATTGTTGATGAATTCTGTGATCAACCAGAATTATTCCGATTTATGGTCGCAGAGATCAGCACTCCCGACGAAGATGGAACCACTTTAAATGATGATACTGCTACGCAACTCTTCATCGTTTCTTTAGCAACTATCACGCTACTTTCAAGAGCAATTAAATAGTATGAAGTCCCCTGAAGAAATTGTTGCTCTAATGCTAGAAAATGATGCATTTAGCCAGTGGCTGGGTATAAACATTATTGCGATAGACAAGGGACGATGCGAAATCAAATGTACTGTTCATGAACATATGCTAAACGGGTTTAATATTTTACATGGAGGAATTTCCTATTCCCTTTCAGATTCTGCTCTTGCCTTCGCCTCTAATAGCTATGGCAATAAATGTATGAGCATTGAGACCTCTATTTCACATTTGAGAAAGGTCGCGTTGAATGATACTTTACACGTTATTTGCGAGGAAATCAGCAGGAGAAAAACAATTGGAATTTACACAGTTAGTATCAAAAAAGCTGACGGATCAGAAATATCTAGATTTAAGGGAACCGTGCACATATCAACCGAAATATGGTAAAATATTATTTTCTGGTTTTTCTTATGTAAGCATATATTTTTTTCCTACTTTTAGCCGGCAAAAAAATAAACCTTTTACATGAGCGAGAAACAAGCGAAAAAATATATGGTCGATTTCGTGCTCAGGCACCTATGGCATAAAATCTCGAGACTATATAATCAAAAAGCTGCAGAGCAGGAGCTTACAGGTTCTATCGGATATATTTTATTGAACATTGAAAAAGATGGCACCCCTAGTACGCAACTTGGTCCCAAGATGGGTATGGAGCCAACTAGTTTGTCAAGAACCATTAAAACAATGGAACAAAAAGGTTTAATCAGAAGAGTTTCTGATAAACTGGATAAACGTAAAGTATTAGTCTTTCTTACAGAAGATGGATTGGAAAAAAGACGCATGGCTAAAGACGTAGTTATGGGATTTCATGAATCAATAATGAACACTATACCTAAAGGAAAACTAACCGCGTTTTTTGAAGTAGCAGAACGTCTAGATACTTTATTGGACGAAGAACTTAATAATTTAAATTAATCATGAATAGACATATAAAAAAGGTCGCTGTGCTAGGTTCAGGAGTAATGGGATCACGCATCGCTTGCCATTTTGCAAATATTGGTTGCGAGGTTATAATGCTGGATATCGTACCAGAAGAACTATCACCTGAAGAAGAGAGAAAAGGCCTAACCATGGATTCCAAGGTAATCAGAAATAAGATTGTTAATGACTCTTTGCAATTTGCATTAAAATCGAACCCTTCTCCAATCTATCGTAAATCATTCGCCACTAGAATCGAAACAGGAAACTTCGATGATGACATAGCGAGGATCAAGGACTGCGACTGGATCATTGAGGTAGTTATCGAACGTCTTGACATCAAACAAAAAGTATTCGAAAATGTCGAAAAGCACAGGACACCGGGAACACTCATCTCAACAAACACTTCCGGGATTCCCATCCACATGATGCTGGACGGAAGAAGTGAAGACTTCAGGAAACACTTCTGTGGAACACACTTCTTTAATCCACCAAGATACCTGCAGCTCTTAGAGATAATTCCAAGTCCTGAAACAGATTCTTCTATCATTGATTTCATGATGGACTACGGAAAACGCTTTTTAGGTAAAAAGACCGTTTTATGTAAGGACACACCTGCGTTCATTGCCGGTATGCGTCGGGCGGGGTACGGTCGCATCATCAATATCGCATCGCTGCAGTCAGAGCGAGCGTTTCCGAACGGTTTACCCTATGGCGCTTCCAAAGGCGGCGTGGCGCAGCTGACTCGTGCGATGGCCGAGACGTGGTCGCCGGACGGCATTTGCTGTAACGCGATTGCGCCAGGATTTTTCCCAACGGAATTGACCGCGCCCGTATTTAGCAACCCTGACACTGAGCAGTGG
>JALRKF010000055.1 GCA_023254905.1 Crocinitomicaceae bacterium
AAGCAAAAGATATTACCACGATGTGGTTGGATGCAACTCCAGACTTGACTCAATTCAGGCAGCAGTACTTCGGATAAAACTTCGTGAGTTGGATAATTATATCAGTGCAAGAAGAAAAGTTGCGGATCATTATGATCAGTACTTCTCAAAATTCGATTTTATCACAACTCCATTCAGAGCGGATAGTTCCAGGCACGTATTCCATCAGTATACAATGATACTGGACGGTTTTGACCGCGATGGATTGCATAAATTCTTGGCTGAAAAGGATGTTCCATCCATGATCTATTACCCGGTTCCAGCACATCGTCAAAAAATGTTTGCTTCTTTTGGAAGCGCGGCAACAGATCTACCTATTACAGACTGGTTAACTGAGAGAGTTATCTCGTTACCAATCCATACGGAGATGGAGCAAGAGCAATTGGATTATATCTGTTCATGTGTGGAAGAATATCTCACAGTTAACGCTTAGGATTGATATGGGATATTTCGCTCACGAAACAGCTGTTTTAGACGAAGGTTGCAAGATCGGTGAAGGGACGAAGATCTGGCATTTTAGCCATATCATGCCCAATTGTACGATCGGTGAAAACTGTAATATAGGACAGAATGTAGTTGTATCTCCTGAAGTGGTGCTAGGCAGAAATGTTAAAGTACAGAACAACGTCTCTATTTACACCGGGGTAATTTGCGAAGATGATGTTTTCCTCGGCCCATCAATGGTTTTCACGAACGTTACTAACCCCAGGAGCGGAGTGAATAGGAGAGGGCAATATTCTAAAACTAGAGTTAAAAAAGGAGCTAGCATTGGAGCCAACGCAACAATAGTATGCGGACATGATATTGGAGAATATGCATTCATTGGTGCAGGAGCAGTGGTAACGAAAAATGTACCTGACTACGCTTTATTAGTTGGAAACCCTGCGAGACAAATAGGTTGGATGAGTGAGTATGGACACCGGTTGAATTTCAATGCAGATGGAATTGCAGAATGTCCGGAAAGCAACGGAAAATATAAATTGATTAACAACAAAGTTGAAAAAATAAATTAATGCGAATAGAAGGAAAAATAAAGTTCGCTGTAATTGGAGCTGGACACATAGGAAAGCGCCACGCCGAGATGATTCGCCGTGAAGATGAAGCAGAGCTTGTTGCCTTGGTTGATATTCGCGATCACAAGGAGTGTGATATAGAAGAACCGGATGTACCTTTTTTCAACTCAATAGAGGACCTTTTGAACTCTGACCTGGAGTTTGATGTAGTGAATATTTGCACGCCAAACGGTCTGCACGCTGCACAAAGTATCGTTGCTTTGGAAAATAATAAACACGTGGTGTGCGAGAAGCCAATGGGCCTTTCAAAAGATAATTGTGAGAAAGTAATCTTCAAATCACTTCAAGTTTCAAAAAATGTGTTCTGTGTTATGCAGAACAGGTATTCGCCGCCATCTGAGTGGATTAAGGAGATTGTTGAGGACGGTGTTCTAGGTGAAATACTTATGGTGCAGTTGAATTGCTATTGGAATCGTGATAACCGTTACTATAAAAAAGGTGGATGGAAGGGAACAAAAGATCTTGATGGAGGAACACTCTTTACACAGTTTAGTCACTTCATTGATATTATGTACTGGTTGTTCGGTGACATTGACAATATTCAAGGCAAATTTGCAGACTTTACGCACAAGGACTCTACAGATTTTGAGGATTCAGGAATGGTCTCTTTTGATTTTGTGAATGGAGGTATGGGATGCATCAACTACTCTACGTCTGTAGCAAATCAAAACTTGGAAAGTTCTATTACGATCATTGGAAGAAAAGGAAGTGTGAAGATTGGTGGGCAATATATGAATGAGGTAGAGGTTTGTAATATCGAGGGATATAAAATGCCAGAATTAAAGGCATCTAATCCAGCTAATGATTACGGTCCCTATAAAGGCTCAGCTGCGAATCACAACTACGTAATTAAGAATGTGATCGATACATTAAAGGGAAGAACATCAGCAACGACAAATGCCCTGGAGGGATTGAAAGTTGTAGAAATAATTGAAAGAATTTATAAAGTAAGAAATGAGCAACTCGATCTATAATCAACTAATAAACAAAGAAGCGAAGCTGGCAGTAATCGGTTTAGGTTACGTAGGATTACCTATTGCACTGGAGTTTGCTAGAAAAATTAGCGTTGTAGGTTTTGATATCAACCAGGAGAGAGTTGATATGATGAAAAACAATATTGATCCTAGCAATGAATTAGAAAGCAGTGATTTCGATAATACAGAGATAGTATTCACTGCGAATCAAGAGGATCTTGCGGACGTCAACTTTTACGTTGTAGCGGTACCAACTCCAATTGATGATGCAAACCTTCCAAACTTGAGACCTCTGTTGGGGGCTTCTGCAACCGTAGGGAAGGTCCTGAAAAAAGGAGATTACGTTGTTTTCGAATCTACCGTTTATCCAGGTTGTACAGAAGAAGACTGTATTCCAGTTCTGGAGACTGAAAGCGGGCTGAAGTACAAAGAAGACTTTATGGTTGGATACTCACCGGAACGTATTAATCCAGGAGACAAAGTACACACACTTCAAAATGTTGTGAAAGTTGTTTCAGGTTCAGATGATCATTCACTTGAAGAAATAGCAAAGACCTATGAGCTAGTCGTTGAGGCAGGAGTTCATAGAGCACCTACCATTAAAGTGGCGGAAGCAGCAAAAATCATTGAGAATACGCAGCGTGATGTGAACATCGCATTGATCAATGAACTTTCTATCATTTTCGATAAGCTGAAAATCAATACTTACGATGTATTAGAGGCTGCGGGAACGAAATGGAATTTCTTAAACTTCTCTCCGGGTCTTGTAGGTGGACATTGTATTGGTGTTGATCCTTATTACCTGACGCACAAAGCTAAGCAAGCTGGGTATCATACGAAGATCATTAACAGTGGTCGTTACGTAAATGATTCAATGGGATTCTATATCGGTAAGCAAACGGTAAAGAAGATCCTTGCGAGAGGAAAGCATATTCAGGATGCGAAGGTGCTCGTATTAGGTGCGACATTTAAAGAGGATGTTACAGATATTAGAAACTCTAAAGTGATTGATATCATTAGTGAGTTAAAATCATTCCAGGTACACGTGGACCTAGCTGATCCGCATGCATCTTCAAAAGAGATGGAAAATGAATACGGAGTAGGATTGATCCCAGAACCTACAAATGATTACGATGCAGTAATCGTTGCAGTAAATCACAAAGAATACAAAGACCTTACTGAAACGGACTTGCGTGCGATGATGAAAGATGATTTAGGTGTTTTGGTTGACGTGAAGGGAATGTACAAAGGAAAGATCAAAAACCTAGAATATTGGAGTTTATAAGATGAGTTAGAATAAGATGAGTTATAAAAAGAGCATATTAATCACAGGAGGAGCAGGATTTATTGGCTCACACCTAGTTCGTTTAATGGTGAACAAGTATCCTGACTACAGAATTGTAAACCTGGATAAGTTGACTTACGCTGGAAACCTTGAGAACCTTACTGATGTAGAAGGCGAATCGAACTATGCATTTGTCAAGGCAGATATTTGCGATAGAAATGCTATCGAGGAAGTATTCACAAACTATGATATAACCGATGTGATACATTTAGCTGCAGAGTCACATGTAGATAGATCAATAGAGGGTCCGATGGAGTTTGTAATGACTAATGTTGTAGGTACTGTGAACTTACTTCAGATTGCAAAAGAACACTGGACTTCCAAAGAACATGTTTTCCACCATGTTTCAACAGATGAGGTTTATGGATCGTTGGGCGCAGAGGGTCTTTTTGAGGAAACAACAGCCTATGACCCAAGATCGCCATACTCATCGTCGAAGGCGAGCAGTGACCATTTTGTAATGGCATTCTATCATACTTACGGTTTGCCAATAAAGATGTCTAATTGTTCAAACAATTACGGTTCACATCAATTTCCAGAAAAGTTGATTCCACTTATGATTAACAATATTGTTCACAAAAAACCACTTCCGATTTATGGGAAGGGAGACAATATTCGAGATTGGCTATGGGTAGTAGATCATGCGTCTGCAATCGATAGAATTTTTCATGAAGGAAGAATCGGTGAATCATATAATGTTGGGGGACTCAATGAATGGACCAATATTGAGCTCGTCAAATTCCTATGTAAGTCGATGGATGAAAAACTTGGTCGTGAGATAGGTGAAAGTGAAAAACTCATCACATTCGTCAAGGACCGAGCTGGTCACGATATGAGATATGCCATTGATGCAACAAAGATTGAAAAAGAGCTGAAATGGAAGCCGTCTGTCACATTTGAAGAAGGATTGGATAAAACCGTCAATTGGTACCTTGAAAACACGGAATGGATCGAAGCAGTTACCTCTGGCGCTTATAAGGATTACTACGAAGGGATGTACCAAAACCGATGAGTTTTTTTTCAAACTTATTTCACAAGAAACAGCCTGATTTAAAGGATCTGGATCTCTCTGTTTTTAAAACGGACATCCATTCACATTTAATACCGGGTATTGATGATGGGGCTCAAAATATGGACGAGTCCATCGCAATGCTAGCCAAATTTGAATCGCTCGGATATAAAAAGGTGGTTACAACACCCCACATCATGTCCGACTATTTTAAGAACGACTCAAATACGATTCTGGATGGACTCTCACGATTGAATGAGGTAAAAGATAAGCTCAATCTAAAGATAGAAGTCGATGCTGCTGCTGAGTATTATTATGATGAGACATTACTTGAGAGATTGAACAACAATGAAAAACTATTGACATTTGGAGATAATTACGTTTTGTTCGAATTTTCATTTCATACAGAGCCTCCAGAGCCAGAAAAATTGTTTTTCGAATTATTGACGAAAGGATACAAGCCCGTTCTTGCTCATTTCGAAAGGTATTTATTTTTAAAGGGGAATATTGATCGTGTCTTCAAATGGAGGGAAAAAGGAGTAAATATTCAATTAAATCTAAATTCACTTACCGGTCATTATGGACCCCAAATAAAGCAGCAGGCTCGCGCATTGATAGATGCTGAGCAAGTGGATTTTGTCGGAACTGATTGCCATAGGATGGATCATTTGCTGTTATTAGAAAAGAATCTCAAGTTACCATATCTTCACAAATTGGCTCTATTTCCTTTGAAGAATAAGGAGTTGTAACTTCGTAAATAAAATAAATACCAAGGTAATTAATTCATATATTTGTCTGTAAAAGGACTAGCATGAGTTTTTTGTCAATAGCAACAATGATTTTAATGAGTGTTGCCGGTGGAGTTCTCCATTACAAGAATCAGCAACGATTTAAAGCATTTGTTCATTTACTTTTCTTTTGTCTTATTGGTTTGATGAGCTCACCTTACTTGGAAGGTAGTGCATCGAATATTGCTTTTGGAGTCATAGGGGTAACAGCATTGAATTTCTTGCTCGGAACTTTCCTTCCTGACAGATTCAAGCGCCCATTTGTGAGACTCATTTTCCCATTTATAACAGTTGTCGGATTGTTTGTCTATTTCAAAGAAGCAACAGGCTCTATTTTTGGGTTAGAGTATTTAGTGGTCAATAAGTTTCTAATTGCTGGAGCTGCATTTATGCTTTTAACATTGGATGTGGGAGCATTGAAATTAAAGGCTATTGATAAGATTATTGGTGGTTTTTCAGAGAAAAGAATGCTCAAGGCCTTTACGGTATTCATGTTGGCTATTGGTGCTTTCTTAGGAATCTTTTCATCCTCATTGATTGGGCTCTACGTTCTGGGCGGGATTTATTTGTCCACTTTATTTTACAGAAAAAGCGATCTATTCTACCTATCTGCGACCTTCATAGGAATTTTCGGGTGCGGTCTAATTTTTGGAATCGCTAGAATTGACGGTTTAGATTTATTGGAGGGAGATACTTTGATGGGACTTTTCTTCGGTGCTTTTGCCTTGTATTTCTTGCAACTTGTGAGTAAAGCGAGGAAGAAAACGCTCATGGCTCACTTGATTGCATATATTGTTCCTGTTGCAATGGGAATTTTCTTATTAGTGCTTGGAACACAGTATGAAAGGATGGGAGGTATTGATGCTTTAGGAGCCATGATCATGGGCATAGCATTGATAAATTCAGTAATTGGTCGCGGTTATCTTGGGATGAGTTTAATGGGATGGCTCCTAGTATTAGGAATGGTCGCTCCAAAGTTTCTGGTAAATGAGGAAGCAGAAGCATTTGAACAACAAATGATCAGCGTCATTAATTCCAATAGTATTTCTAATGGAGATGAAACATCTGACACACCGAAAGTTGAAGCGATGGAATTAACGTCCTTAGGTGGTAATTATAGTTTTGTTCCTGATTCATCACGAGTGAGTTTTGTGCTTGGACCGAAAAAGGAAACAAAAGGAGCCTTTATTAAAGTCAATGGTAAATTAAGTGTTGGGGAAACGATCGAGAAGAGTATTATCCAAGTAAACTTGAAATTGGAGGACTTAACAACCTTTAATAGGTTTAGAGATGAATCGTTAATGAGCGATGAGTACTTCAGTGCGGATAAATTTCCTGTTATGACCTATACCGCGGATAGTATTGAATTCGACGGAAAAAATGAATATACCCTCAAAGGTGAATTCAAAATGCTTGGAGTGGAGAAACCGATCGATGTTACGTTGCAATTGGTTGAGAAAAACGGATCGAAATATCTTTTTGGGAATGGGATGATTGATCGACGTGAATTCGGAATGACTCCAAGCGCTACAGAAGGGAATGTCGTAGAATTTACATACCAAGTACTACTCAATCAAAAATAAAACGGATTGAAACCTATTTTCCCGTCTGAGAGAACCAATGACGGAAAGGGAATTTTGAGATAGTTCAATTGCTTCAGCACAACATGTTGCCATCTTCGCTTGGTAGGAATCCTGCTAAAGTCAACATCGAGACTAAAAAGAAATTCGCGTTTCGCATATATTGGTTGGTCCAAATGAAAGGCGATCTCTTCGTCACCAATAATCTTACCTTCAACACTGTATCCAAAAGAGAAACAAAGCCATTCTGGTAATTTACTTTTTTTAAAGAATGTTGAAGGATTTACACTTAGCCAATAAGTCTGACCATTATAATCTTTGAAGAGGCTTTCTAAATAATTGGAACCAAGTATTTCGGGTCTCATTGTTGCATATACTGTTTGATGAAATGAAAATTTAGGTATAATTCGTTCTTCTTCCCAAATCAATTGTTGTGCTGAATAAAATCCAACTCCTCCTAGATTCGACATAAAATCAGTCCATGAAAACCCCCATTCCTTACTGAAAGCATCGAGCATTTCGAGAGTTGTTTGGTAACCAAAGCTTATTCCTGCTCCAATAAGGGTAGATGTTTTTCGATTTATACCACTCCACATGTAGTGTTCGGAAGTGAGCATATTAATTTTATGTGCAGTGTAGAAGTGACCCACTTTATCCATTTGTA
>JALRKF010000083.1 GCA_023254905.1 Crocinitomicaceae bacterium
CTACAGGAGCACAAAGCTGAACCGTTGAAGTGTCATGTGTTCCTGTTGCTGCAAGCGTGGTATCGTTCCAGATGTTAATGCGTTGTCCCGAAATACTATTCAGTGCGTTTTCTGAACGTTCCATCTGACCAATTGTAAACATTCGTCCACAGCCAGTGTAATCCATTATGTTCTGTGCATTCTCGATAATAGTTGTGTCGCACATTCTGCAGTTTGGCCCGGTCAACCATGAATACGTGCAAGATCCGCCTCCATGCCCCATCGTAACAGGGGTATCTGTAACACCATCGTCTCCACACTGAACTTCAGGTTCATTTGTATTACCCCAAACGTGCTGAAGATTGAGCCAATGAGCTGCTTCATGTGCCAGGGTAGTTGTACTAAATACAGCAGATGCACGGGAGAGAATGCCATCTATCCAAAATTGGAAGCCATCTGTGCTCTCAGGATAGTGAGAATATGCAGATGCTCCTTCGGTGTAAACACAAACCCAAATATTCAGATACTTTGATCGATCCCACTGGTTCAGTTTAGAGTACTGATCACCATTTTGTGTTTCGTGAGAATATATATGGTTTATACCATTTGTACAATTCCCGTAAGGATCTATATTCGCTAACCTAAATTCAAGGTCAAGTCCCCCAGCTAGTTGTTTGAACTCGGGTATTATATCTACTGAATCTGGGTGGTTGTTTTGCCAACGTAAGTTCATATTTTGTACAGATTGTACAATGACTGCATCACTCAAGTTCTCTGAACCATATTCGTGGAGAACATGGAAAACAACAGGAATTACGTAGGTTGCATTTCGATTTCCATCGAATTCAACCTTGCTGTTTTCAACTAATTGTAACATTTCATTGTGCTGCAATTCCAATTCAGGATGCTCTTTAAACACCTTCTCCATGTAATCCTCAGCCTGTTTGGTTGTTTCATTGATGCTACAAGGCTGAAAATCTTCATTCAATTGCGCATTTCCTGTTAGACACAGAGTAGAAATCGCTAGGAATGATAAAATAAGTTTTTTCATAGTATAAGTAATATTACATTCGGGCAAGCACTATAGCTTTTCTCGAGAGTGTAAATATAGTCTCTTTTTTCTTTTTTACACTTGAAATTCAAGCGAAATTTTCGTTGTTTCCTTTTACTTTGGAAGGAAATTCAGGCATAATGCTTTTGGAAGCCAGAGTTAACAAATTTTCGACAAATTATACAAGTCTAAATCAGAACAGGTGTTTCTCCGCTCGATATGAGGATCGAACCAAGGGGCCACTCTCAATATATTTGAAACCCATTTGCATTCCAATTTCTTTGTATTCTAAAAATTTTTCTGGAGTAATGAAATCGGCGACAGGCAGGTGTTTTGGGGTTGGTTGTAGGTACTGCCCAAGAGTAAGAATATCGACATCTACACTTCTTAGGTCTTCCATTGTCTCAATGACTTCCTCCTCAGTTTCCCCCAGACCTAACATAACACCAGATTTCGTGCGCATACCGCCTTTCTTTAGTCTAAATAATACTTCAAGACTTCGGTCGTATTTTGCTTGGATTCTTACCTCTTTAGTTAATCTTCGAACCGTCTCTAGGTTGTGACTGACAATCTCAGGAGCAACATCAATAATGTTCTGCAAGTTGTCCCATTTGCCAGCAAAGTCTGGTATTAAAGTTTCTAACGTTGTACCCGGTGATTGTTTTCTAATTGCTCGTACAGTTTGTGCCCAAATGTTCGCGCCACCATCCGATAAATCGTCTCTATCCACAGAAGTGATTACAGCGTGCTTAACGCCCATAGTTTTGACACTTTGCGCAACACGTCCTGGCTCGAATTCATCAGCCTCATCGGGTTTTCCTGTTTTTACTGCACAAAAGCCACAGGACCTCGTGCAGATATTTCCAAGGATCATGAATGTAGCAGTTCCTTCTCCCCAGCATTCTCCCATATTTGGGCAACTACCACTTTCGCAGATGGTGTGCAGCTTATGCTCATCAACAAGTTTCCTTACCCTTTTGTATTCCTCCCCAATAGGAAGTTTTACACGTAGCCATTTCGGCTTCTTGATGCGTATTGGGTTGTCGTCTTTAATTATCTCTGCCATTTCGAACAATCTTTGCTACCGTTCATTTATTATATGCTGCAATTCTTATACTTTTACAACCAAAGCAAATTACTTTTGCAAAGTTAATGAAAAACAAGTTCAGAAATGGGGACTGCAAGAATTGAATACCAGGGTAACCTAAGAACGAAATCAACGCATCTTAAATCGGGTCAATCGATTTACACAGATGCTCCAGTTGATAATAATGGAAAAGGAAGTACTTTTTCTCCTACTGATCTTGTTGCCACCGCTTATGTGTCTTGTATGATTACGATCATGGGAATTTATTGTGATAAAAATGGCATTAACTTTAAAAAATGTATTGCTGATGTGACAAAGGAAATGGCATCTGGCCCACGTCGAGTTCATCGTTTAATTATCGAGTTTGATCTTTCAGGGAACGATTGGACAATAGAACAACAGAATACTATCATCAAGGTGGGCGAGGCCTGTCCGGTCGCTATGTCCGTAGGTGATGATATGGAAGTAGTGATCAATTATACATTTTAAATATGCAGAGAAATAACTCTGAAAAAAGAGGATACAAAAAGAAGGAGCGTGACCTTATCTACGGTGTTCGTGCTGTTATAGAAGCGATCAAAGCAGAGCGAGAGATCAACAAGATCATGATACAAAAGGGAATGGATAAAGAGCTCTTCATGGAACTTAAAGAAGAATTGAAGGGTAAAGATTTTCAATTACAGTTTGTACCAAGAGAAAAGTTGGATGGACTAACAGATAACAATCATCAAGGGGTAGTTGCGCAAGTTTCTCCGATCAAATATCACGATATTAAGGAGCTAGTTGAAGACTTATTAGAGGACGGGAGAAAACCTTTCATCTTGGTTTTAGACAGAATCACTGATGTCCGAAATTTTGGCGCAATTGCCAGAACAGCTGAATGTGAAGGGGTAGATGCAATTCTGCTACCTTCAAAAGGTTCTGTGCAGGTCAATGCGGATGCGGTCAAAACAAGTGCTGGTGCTTTAAACAGAATTAAGGTATGTAGAACTGATAATTTGAAGGATTCACTTTTTTACATCCAACAGTGTGGTCTTCGATTGGTGGTTTGTACAGAAAAATCGAAGGTTCCATTGTACGAAACGAACTTGAGAGGAGCAGTAGCTATAATAATGGGTTCAGAAAAAGATGGTGTAACTCAAGATTTAATCAATATGGCAGACATTTCATGCTGCATTCCTATGAAGGGAGAGATTGCATCACTTAATGTTGGAGTTGCTGCTGGAATGGCGATGTATGAAAAACTTAGACAGGAACTTTATTAATGGTTCCATATTTGCTGTATGTCAGTTATGAGATGTATTTCATTCCTTCTTTTTCTATTGCCATGTATTCTCCACGCACAACTGAATGGTCCTGTCCTCAAATTGGAGGGTACTTGGAGATTTAAAGAAAGTCCTGGTTTCGAAAAATGGAAAAGGTCCGGTAATGAGATGATTGGTGAAGCATATCGTGTAAATAAAATGGGTGACACTTCACTTGTCGAAGAAATGCGCATATCCAGCGTAAATAATAGATTAATTTATCAATCAACAACCTTCAATCGAACGTTAGATTCTGTGGTAAGAGTCGAACATAATTTTATCGGAAAACGAAGAAAAATGACATTTACCAATATTGAACTTGATCTCCCTTATGCTATTGTTTATCGAATTGGATTTTTCAATAACCGTAAACTGAAGATCCAAATCTACTTTAATCAAGGAGAAAAGGGTAAAATGATGGTATTGAGTAAGCAAAACTAAAAGAGATTACTGACTTTTAAAGCAGTTCTTATTGAATACATCTTACTATCAGAAATTATGATGCAGGCTAATTTGCAGCTGATTTTTTTTCCAATTGTTTGTTGATTGATTCATCAGCCCTGCTTGGACTTTTAACCCTTTCGATATAACATATCCTACAGCCGTGTAAAATCGGTTTCGGTCGAAGATTTCAACAGATTTATTTTCTCCAATATTCCGCTGACCATTTATAAAGAGCTCGTTGTAGAGAGCTAGATAAAGAGTCTTTGGCTCCATATTCGGTTTGCTCAACGCAATATTTAAAAAAAGATTATACCTATATCTCGTTCTGAAATTTTGGTTCTCAACGAAGCGCTGCTCGTAGCGAAATCTATGCGTTGTGTAAAAACGATTTCCAAACTTAACTGGGAAAATAGCTTCTTGATAGATTCTACTCTCCAGCGTTGTTGATTTTACATCGCCAAAGGTTCCTGTTGTAATATTTCCATAACCAAGGGTGAATTTTATCTGAGTACCATCAGGTTTGTATGTCGCTCCCGTTCGAATTAAAAGTTGTTCAAGATCTCCGGCTATGTTCCAGTTTCGATATTGTATGTCTCCTTGAAAACCAAAAACTGAGCCCTGAAATTGTTTGCTAAAAAAATACATGTACCAAGCCCCAAGCTGCCCATTATCGATTTGTGAATTTACATTTGTTGGTATTAGTGTTGAGCAGATTAACCCAATAAATAACATTTTTCTCATAGGTCACGAATATAATAATTTGTTACTTTTCTCAGCTCGGATGAATTCTTCACTTATTCTTTATTCATCCAAGGTAGGATGTCATGCATTTCGATGAGATCGCTGATTTGGAATTCATGTGTTCCCTCATCGTACTTCTCATTAGGATCGAACAAAACTCCTTTGATTCCGGCGCCTTCAGCTCCAATTATATCAACTTGATAATCATCACCTATCATGATGGACTCATTCGAATTCGCCCTTGCCTCAGAAAGTGCATATTGAAATATATCTGGAGCAGGTTTATTCTTACCAATGTCTTCTGAACAAATAACGACATTAAAAAAATTCCGAATGCCACTATTCTCCAATTTAATGAATTGAACTTCCTTAAATCCATTCGTTATTATGTGCAACTCATATTCCTTTTGAAGTTCTGTTAGCACTTCTTTTGTATTGGGAAAAAGTCGCGTCTGATAAGGTGAAATTTCAACATATCCATCACCCAAGCATTTAGCGAGAGATGGACTGTCAATTTTATAGGTTGAAAGTGTGTCTTGAAAGCGTTTAACACGCAATACATCCTTTGTAATCTTTCCTCTGCCATAGTCAAACCATAACTTTGCGTTGATATCCTTATAAGTTTCGTGAAATCCCTGAAAAGATCGAAGCTGCTTATCCAACCCGAGATCATGAAATAGAATTTTTAATGCATTCTCAGAATTTCTTTCGAAATCCCACAAGGTTCTATCAAGATCAAAAAATAGATGTTTCATTTAATAAATAGCATAATACATTAACGTCAGCCAAAAACTGTGAGCTCCCAGCCCAAGTAATAAAAGTGGAAGTGTTTCAGTGCGTTTACCATAAAATTTAGCAGCGATGATAGCTCCAATTGGAACGGAAAGAAACAATGGACTTATTAAGGTTATACCATAAACTCCCATCAATCTTTTGATGTGGACAATTCCCTTATTGACCCTCGTAAATTTCCGCTTCTCCTTGTAAATTATCCCCGCCTTATTTGCTGCTTGCTTTCGTTTCAACATTTTATGAAAACTTCGTTTTCTAAAATAATCAGCAGCGGAGAAAAAGAAAAATCCACTCAAGACTGCGCCGGCACCAGACGCAATTATTGTTTGCCATATTGGAATATCAGCAACTGCTCCAGGAATGGCTGAGAACAGGAATTTGAATGCACCTAAAATAAAGATGGAGGAAAGTATACCCCAGTTCATTTGTTAGCATTTTTCACCATAAGCCAGATCACCTGCGTCGCCGAGACCGGGGACAATATATGATTGTGCTGTCAGCTCGCTGTCAATAGCACCAATGTAATACTCTGCTGTATCGGGTAGATGTTGTTTCAAATAATCTAGAGCATCCGAAGAAGCAATTGCAGCAACAATGAATAATTTCCTTGGTTTACCTTGCTCCAATAGTGCTTTGTAGACAAGGTGCATTGAGGTACCTGTAGCGAGCATTGGGTCACTTATCACCAACACACGATTGTCTATTTTAGGAGCAGCCAAATATTCTACATGCACATCAAAATTCTCCGCTGTGGTATGTTTGCGGTATGCGGAAATGAAAGCACTTTCTGCTCTATCAAAATAGTTTAGAAGTCCTTGATGCATTCCCAAGCCAGCCCTGAGTATAGTAGCGAGAACGGGAGGATCGAGTAACAACTTCTCTTTTGCTACGCCAAGAGGGGTTATTATCTCTTTCGATTCAAATTCCAGCTTTTTGGAAAGCTCATAGCCAAGAATCTCCGCTATTCTCTCAAGGTTTCGCCTGAAGCGTAGAGGGTCTTTTTGTATGTTAGCATCTCTTATTTCTGCAATAAAATTTCGGATCTGGTTATTAACATACTTATCCACAAGTTATCAACAAGTTTTC